>JAIXZD010000106.1 GCA_027489895.1 Planctomycetaceae bacterium | reverse complement strand
TCCCTTCGCTGGCGAAGCGGCCCCGCTGCATCACCCCGAACCGGTGCTGTTCATCGATCACCACGACGCCCAGATTGCGAAACTTGACCCCCCCGGAAATGACCGCATGGGTCCCCACGACGAGTTGCACCGCGCCGGTTTCCAGTTCCTGGCGCACGCGCGCCCGTTCGAGCGGACGCAGCGAGCCGGAGAGATACGTCCGGTTGACCCGGCTCAGCTTGAGCATGGCGTCGATCGTGGCCCAATGCTGGCGGGCGAGCAGTTCCGTCGGGGCCATGAGCACCGTCTGATACCCGGCCGCGACGGCGGCGAGCATCGCATAGACGGCGATCACCGTTTTGCCCGCGCCGACATCGGCCTGCAGCAGGCGGTGCATCGCGTGGGGACGGGCAAGGTCTTGCGTGATGTCGTGAACCGCGCGGTTCTGTCCGCCGGTGAACTCAAAGGGGAACAGTTTGCGAATCCGCAGATCGACTTTGGTCGAGACGCTGATGGCCGGGGCTTTGGACCGCTTCCGCCACATCCGTCGGCGGAGCGCGACACCGACCTGAAACTCCAGGAGATCGTCGAACACCAGCCGCAGCCGACCGGCTTCGAACTCGGCCATGGTCTGGGGAATGTGCAGCCCTTTGAGAGCCGCGCCGATGCGGGGGAGTTTCAGCGCGTCGCAGAAATCGGGCGGGAGTGGATCGGGGACGAGGTCGGCATAGTCGGTGGCAACCTGCCGCGCGATCCGCCGCATCTCGTGCATGGCGAGGCCTTCGGTGAGGCGGTACTTGGGGAGAATCCCGCCGCTGGAATCACCGAGATCCTCTTCCAGCCATTGCAGGCGAGGATGCGAAAACTCCCACCGCCCCATCCGCTTTTTGCACTTGCCCGAGAGCAACGCGACATCGCCCGGACGCGCCCGCTGCAGCACCCACGGCTGGTTGAACCAACTCGCGCGGACGTAGCCCTCTCCGCAGTCAAAGAGGACGGTTGACATGGTTCGCCCGCCCGACAGTTTGCGGCCTTCCAGATCGGTCACTTTCCCTTTGACGGTATGCACGGTGTCGGCGGTCAGATCGGCCGGGGAGACGACGTGCGTCAGGTCGAGGACATCGCGGGGCACGAACCAGAGAATGTCTTCCGCGATCTGCAGGTCGAGCTTTTCGAGGAGCGCGGCCCGGCGCGGACCGACCCCCGGCAAAAACTGGACGGGCGTTTTCAGCGGAGAATCGGACATGCACTGCGGTCGCGTCGACGAACAAATTTCCCGCGGGGTTTCGCTTCACCGCACGGCATCATCGCACGGGGCCTGCGGAGTGGACACCCGCGCCCGCTCCGAGCAGACTGGATCAAAACCGTCTGTTTCCCCAGGAGTGTATCCGTCGTGAGCGTCCCCAACACGTTGAAAGCCCGCATGGCGCGGGGTGACCAATCGCTGATCGTCTCCATCGGACGGATTCTGCATCACAACCTCGTGCAGATCATCGCGATGAAGGGCGGAATTCACGGCTTCTGGTTCGATCTGGAGCATATCGATTTTGCCACGGCGGACCTCGAAATTGGTGTGCTGGCCGCACGGGCGCATGGCGTCGACACGTTTGTCCGCATGCCGAAGACGACCTATCACCGCGTGACGCAGGTGCTGGAAGCGGGCGTGGGCGGACTGATGGCCGCGCAGATCAAGACGCTCGACGAAGCCCGCGAGTTTGCGGATTGGTGCCGGTTTGCGCCGCTGGGATCACGTGGCCTCAATACGCTGGGGTACGACGCGGGTTATGGTCAACTCAGCCTGCCGCAGTTCATCGAAAGTGCCAACCGCCAGGCGTGGGTCGGGATTCAGATTGAAACGGCCGAGTCGCTGGAGTGCGTCGAACAGATCGCCGCGCTTTCGACGGTCGATTTCCTGTTCTTAGGCCCGGCTGACCTCAGCGTCGCGCTTGGTGTTCCCGGTGAGTTCCTGCATCCCAAGTGTACGGCGGCGATTGAACGGATCGGTCGTGCCTGTGCGAATCATGGCAAGGGGTGGGGCGTGGTCCCGTTTGGCCCGGAACATACCGACTACTGCGTCGCCCATGGCTGCCGCATGTTGAGCGTGGGGGCGGATGTCCGCATCCTGAACCTGGGCATCGAATCGATGCAGCAGGGGTTTGCGAAGTATTTCTCGAAGTAGCGGGGGGGCGACGTCCCACGGAAACGCAAAGGCGAGCCGACCCTGTGAGGGGGCGGTGGAAACGTGTGACGTGCGTCTCACCCACCGACCCCTCACAGGGTCGGCTCGCCTGGTCTGTTCAGCCTGCGCGAAACGTCGAACGCACTACGACTTCTTCTTCCGTTTCGCGGCGGCTTTGTCCGCGTCCTGCTTCACGCGGAACTTGACGATCCGCTTGATCAGGGCGTAGGGAATCGGTTTCGCCAGAGGGAACTGCAGATTGCCTTTGGGGCCGGCGTATTTGGCGATCGCCTTCTCCAGTGCCTCGTCGCCGGAGATGGGCGGATACAGCCCGATGTGCTCTTTCCACGCGGCGAAGTAGACCAGAATGCCATGCTGCCGGAAGGCGGGCATCTGATAGCTGATCAATTCGCGGGCCTCGGGAGCGGCTTGGCGAATTGTTTCCCGCACCTGAATGAGAATCGCCTGCACCTCGGCAGGAAACCGGGCGATGTAGTCGTCGATGTCCTCTGGGGCCTTCGCCTTGCTCATGAGGTGCTCGTGCGTTGGTGACGCGGTGCTTCGCGGATAGCGAAGTGGCGGGTGACAGGGGCGGTTGAAGCGGGGGGAAAGGTCGTGGGTGGTTGAGAGTTGGTGAGCCGTGGTGGGCAGTGCCCACCCTACGGTCCTTGGATGAGTCGGAGGAGTTCGGGGGCGTCGAGGCGATCGACACGGTGCGTGGCGTGGCTGTAGTCCTGATGCCGGGAATGGACGGTCGGGATCGAGACCGTCACGGCTCCGGCGGCCACCGCGGCGGTTGTTCCGGCGTGGCTGTCTTCGAGGACGAGCATTTCCTCGGGACGAACACCCAGTCGAGTCGCCGCCCGGAGGTAGATTTCCGGATCGGGTTTGCCGCGCTCGACGTCCTCGGCCGTCAGGGTAAAGTGAAACCGGGAGAGCAGCTCGAACCGACCGAGAATCCGTTCGAGGTAGGCCCGGCCCGAGGAGGTCGCGACGGCCTTGGGGAGTGCCCGCTCTTCGATCGTCGCGAGCAGGTCGTGCAGGCCGGGCATGGGAGCCAGACGGTCCCCCAGATAAACATCGAACAGATCCCACGATTCCTTTTTGAGATCGGGGACCGAATCGCTGAGGTCGTGGTAATCGATCATCACGCGAATCGCTTCATCGGCGCGGCGGCCCATCATCAGGCCCACGAGTTCGGGCGTGAATTCTTTCCCGCGGCGACGGAGTACCTCGACCCCCACCTCGTTGAAGATGTCCTCGGTATTGAACATCAACCCATCGAGATCGAAGCAGACCGCCCGAATCG
>JAIXZD010000559.1 GCA_027489895.1 Planctomycetaceae bacterium | reverse complement strand
TTCCCGACAGCGTAGGGTGGGCACTGCCCACCAGCGCTCACCAGTGCCCGAGCACCAGGCGGTATTTCTTGCCGCGGGTGGGCGCGGAGTAGTGGGTCGTAACGCGGGTGAGCGGAAGAGATGATGCTTGGTCGATGAGCGCCGGTGGGCAAAGGTGGGCAGTGCCCACCCTACAGTTTGCTCACCTGCGATCGACCAGAACGACTCATCGCGTTGCGTCGTCACGACTGGCACGGCCGACTGGCCGCTTACCCTTCGTGTTCGCCGACGACGACAAGGCTGAGCGGGACCGTCGATGCTTCGTCGCCTGTTTTCCCGTCCGCGTTGATCGAGAGGATCACGTAGTCGTGCTCCGCATCGACGGAGACACCCGCCTTGTCGACCGCCTTGGGCGGAGGCGCCAGCAGCAGGAAGATTGTCGGGTGCGTCGTCCCTGCCGCCTTGGCCGACAGTTTGAACACATCCTTGATCTTCTCAATCCGCTTGGGGTCTTTGTCGGCATCGGGCGGGCAGGCACACAGGAAGTCGCGAATCTCGCTCGTCCCCAGATGATTGCCATCATCGGGCTGCAGCCCGTAGCGCAGCGTGTAGAGGCCCGGCTTGATCGACTGCCCGCGGAAGTCGTGCGGCTCGGTCGCTTCGGGGAACCGGATCGCCCCAATGAGCTGGCCATTCTGGAAGGGATACTGCACGCGAATGTTCGGCGTGAAATTCGCCTTGAGCGGAATCGCTTTCGACAGCCAGAGATCGCAGATCACGCCCCCTTTGCCCGACAGCCGCAGCCCCTTCGCGGCCACGGCTTCCGTGATGGCCGGCGACAAACCGGTGGGCCCTTCGGCGAGCGGCTCGAGCGTGTACTCCTCGGCCCGAACAGAACCAGACCAGAGCGCACAGGCCAAGGCCAGGCAAGACAACATTCGGGACAACAGACGGGAGATCATGGGGGACCTCAGAGGGATCGGGAGGCGGGACGTGGTGGACGGGATTCATCTCGGAGGCCGCGGCGCGGCGGTCCAAGACAACTCCCGGTCGCGGGGAATCAACATCAGCTTGTGCTCATGATAGTCCCGCGGACGGCGACGCCAAGGGGAGGTCGGGGTTCGTTTGATACGGAAAGTTGTCCGGTGCGGGTTTCGCGTGTCGGAACGAATTTATCTGAAAACGCGAATAGACCGTTGACGCGGGGTGAAAATCGGGGGCATATTGGGTTGAAAGGGAGATCGACCACTGGATTGTCTGGTCTGGACTGGGATCAATTCCCGAAGGCCGCCCGGTGGCTGGACGTCAGGAAGTTGAGGCAGGGAATGCCAAACGCAAACAGCGGTCGGATCGGTGGGAAACCGAGTCGGGCCGGAACAGGGATGTGTTCGAGATCGCGGGCCGTGATCGCGGACTGCGATCGTGCCGGGCAAGTCGCCACAATCAGCGTTCAGCCGAAGGGAACGCGAAAACCCGATGGGGCCAATCGATTTTCGCAGATCGCCCTGACCGCTTTCGGAATGGAGTCTGAGTGGAATAACGGGCGAAGTGGGGCGCGTGCCTGGCAGTTCGGGCGGCGAGAAATCGACCGCAGTTGTTTTCGAAGGTGAGAATTCCTCTGGTGGCGTTGTTTCTTTGAGGCCGCGCCCGCAGGATGGAGACTTGGCAAATGGACGAGGTCCTGAACCCAGCGGTTTCGTCGAGCCGGAATTGAATTCTTGAAGTGAATCGACGTGACGGGATGTGACAGACGGATTCAGAAAACGAAGAGCAGCAAGATGTGTTCAGAGAGACGTGTTGAGGACGCGAAGCAGCGGTGGTAACGGACAGGATTGGCCGGGAAGGACATTCCGGACCGGGGTAACGGATGGCAGGCGCGTGGTGCGCCGGGTCATCCCGCACGCGGACCGCGGGTCATCAGAGCAGCGACCGTACAAGGACGTGCGTTTCGTTTTATACCTGAAGAAAGGGAGCGGACTGTGCATCCCCTCGAAGAGCCGTTGAAGGGTTTGCTGGAGAAGGGAAAGAAGCAGGGCCATCTCACGTTTGACGATGTGAACGCCTACCTGCCCGATGAGGGCGGCAGCGCGAAGATGGTCGACAATCTGATTGTCGCACTCGAGGACACTGAACTCGAACTGGTCGATGTCGTGCGGGCCGAGATCTACTCGACGCCCCACCTGCGTCCGGAAGTGAAGATCGGTCCCGCCCCCGCGGCGATCGATGACGACGCGCCGACGTTCGACGAACCGACCACGAGCGTGCTGTCGTCGCGCGATCCGGTGCGGATGTATCTCAGCCAGATGGGCGACATCCCCCTCCTCACCCGCGACCGCGAGATTTATCTCGCCAAGCAGATCGAGGTGAGCCGCAAGCGGTACCGTCGCGGGGTGATGGAATGTCACTTCTCGATGACCCAGGCCCTGGAGATTCTGGAAAAGGTCGTCGCCGGAGAACTGCCGTTCGAGCGCACGCTGCGAACCTCGGAAACCGAGGATGTCCGCAAGGAGCAGATTCTTGGCCGGATGCCGCATAACCTGCCGACGATCAAGCACCTGATGCAGCAAACGTCGAACGATTTCCACCTCTACCTCGATGGCGGCCTCCCCGAGGCCGAGCGCAAGGCGATCTGGCGGAAAATCGTCGTCCGCAAGCGGAAGACGGCCACACTGCTCGAAGAGCTGAGCGTGCGAACGCAGCGTCTGCAGCCGGTCATGCGCCGGCTGATGCAGATCGCCCGCCGCATGGAAGAGCTGCACCAGCAGGTGAAGTTCCTCAAGTCGCACCGGCACCGCGGGGACGACCTGCACCGGGCCGAGACGGAACTCCGCGAACTGGTCCTGATGACGCACGAAACGCCCGAAAGCATGCGGGAACGTTCCCGCGCGATTCAACGGCGGTTCGATATCTGGACCAAGGCCAAGCAGCAGCTTTCGGGCGGCAACCTCCGACTGGTTGTCTCGATCGCGAAAAAATACCGCAACCGCGGCCTCTCGTTCCTCGACCTGATCCAGGAAGGGAACGCGGGCCTCATGCGAGGGGTCGAGAAGTACGAGTACCGGCGGGGCTTCAAGTTCTCGACGTATGCGACTTGGTGGATTCGGCAGGCGATCACCCGCGCGGTGGCCGACCATGCCCGGACGATCCGCATTCCGGTCCACATGTTCCAGTCGATCTCGACTCTGAAGGCGAAAAGCGAAGAGCTCCGCCAGAAGACCGGTCGCGAACCGACGATGGAGGAACTCTCCGCCGCCGTTGGCCTCTCGCTGGAAGAGACGCAGCGGATCATGAAGACCTGGCGGCACCCGATCAGCCTCGATATCCCCGTGGGAGAAAGCGAAGACTCGAGCTTCGGCGACTTCCTCGAGGATGACAGCGAAGGCTCACCGGCCGATACCGCGATGCACAAGCTGCTCAAGGACAAGATCGATCACGTCCTCAAGAGCCTCACGTATCGCGAACGCGAGATCATCAAGCTGCGGTACGGGCTGGGCGACGGTTACAGCTACACGCTGGAAGAGACCGGCCGCATCTTCAAGGTGACCCGCGAACGGATTCGGCAGATCGAGTCGAAGGCGCTGCGGAAACTGCAGCACCACACCCGTGCCCAGCACCTGAAGGGCTTCGTCGATAACACCGGCGCCGCCGAAGAAGGAGGCACGGCCACGCAAACCGAAACCGACTTGGGCGGCGACGACTGAGATACCGACCGACTGATCGTCCGACACAAATCGGAGATCGGTTCGCTCGCTCGATGTCGTTGCTCACCGCGGAATTGATTTCCAAAGACGCGTCCCCAGCCCCGGCCAGCACTCTCTGCTGGCCGGGGCTGGGTCGTTTTCGGGGGATCGATTCAAGCCACCGCCCAGCCACAATCGCATGTGCCTCGGCACGTCATTTCGCAAGCGCTCGATCCCCCTCGCCATGGGACGAGCGCAACCAGTGTGGTACGCTCAGCTCTCCGAGGTGCCGTCTTTCTCCTTCACGTTGTCTCCTGATCCCAGGCCGGAGCTGTCGAAATGAACGAGTTGATCAAGCTGGTCGTGGCCAAAACCGGAATCTCCGAAGCGATGGCGAAGATGGCCATCGAGGTCATCCTCGGCTTCTTCAAAGACAAGCTGCCCAAACCACTCGCTGATCAGCTCTTTGCAATGCTCGGCCTCGGCAGTTCGTCCAGCACCGACAAGTCGGGTCGCGGTTCCGCCGCCGATGGCAAATCGGACGACGGCATCGGCGTGGACGATGTGCTCAAAGGCTTGGGCGGAATGTTCGGCAGCAAGTAGACGGACGACTCGCACCACCGTGCGAGCGAGGTCTGGACAGCCGCGATGTTGACGCTCGACGTTCTAACGGTCCCGTTCCGACGGCGCACTCCGCGATGATTCTTCTTAACCCGGCTCTCCTCGCGGGACTCGCCCTCATCGCCATCCCGGTCATCCTGCATCTGCTGATGCGGGCCAAACCGAAACGGCTGATCTTTCCCGCGCTCCGGCTGATCGCCACCCGCCGCAAACAGAACAGCCAGCGCCTCAGGCTCCGGCATCTCCTTTTGCTCGCGCTGCGGATGGCGATCATCGCCGCTCTCGCGCTCGCCCTCGCCCGACCCAGCGTCCCCGCGGCCGACTATCAATTCACCGGGGCCGACTGGCTGCGGACACTCGCCGTCCTGGGGTTGCTCGCGGGTGCTTACTTTGGCTGCCTCGCCCTCTGGCGCCGCTCCCGGCTCCCCGCGCACCAGCTCAATCACCGTCAGAGCCTGCTCCGCACCGGACTGGTCGTACTGGCGATCCCTCTGGCACTCGGCGTGATCGGCTGGCCCTACGCCAGTCGCGTTGCCGCCTCGATCACCAGCCCCACCATCCGCGCCGACCAGACGCTGCCCGTCTCCGCTGTCCTGCTGTTCGACACCAGCCTCAGCCTCGACTATCAGCTCGCCGGACGCAGTCGGCTCGATCTGGCGAAAGAAGTCGCCGTCAGCCACTTGAAGACCCTGCCCGCCGGCAGCCGCGCCGCACTGGCCGAGACCTCGGCCACCGCCCCCCTGCGGTTCCAGTCCGACCTCGCCTCGCTGCAGACGCGCATCACCGAGCTGGCCACCTCCCCCCTTTCCAGGCCCTGGATCGATCTGCTCGATAGCGCGTTCGACCTGCATCAGGCCGACCGGGACCGACCGCAGGCCTCCTCCCGCACCGAAACGCTCCGCGAGGTTTACGTCTTCACCGATCTCACCGCCGCAGGCTGGCCCAAAGCCCTCTCCGCGGAACTCCAGCGCGAGCTAACGGCGCAGAACGATATCAGCCTCTATGTGATTGACGTCGCTGCCTCCCAGCCGCAGAACGTCGCGATCGTCGATCTCAAACTGGCCGACGAGACGATCACTGGTGGAGGCGATGTCGCCCTCGTCGCCAAGCTGCGCGGCTTCGGCGAGGCCGCCACGGGAACCGTCACCGCGGAACTGCTCGTGGCCGACGATTCCGGCCGGCTCGTCAAACAGGGGCAGGCCGAGGTGACGCTCGCCCAGGGGGCCGACCAGCCCGTCGAGTTTCGCGCGACGGGACTGACAGGCCCCATCCGCCAGGGAGAAGTCCGGCTCGTCGCCGCCGACCCGCTGCTCTTCGACAACAGCCGCGGGTTCACCGTTCAGGTCCGCCCCGCCACCCGCGTCCTCGTCGTCGCCCCCACCAAAGCCCGCGCTCAGTTCCTGCTTGAAGCCCTCGACCCCGCCGAGCTCAAGGCCCTGGGCAAACGCAAGTATGAATGCGTCTACGCCTCTCCCGACACCTGGCGGGCGAAACCCCTTTCGGGCTATGCCGCGATCTGTCTGCTCGACCTGCCCGACCCGGGCGCGGAAGGCTGGAAGCAACTGCTCGAGTTCACCACGGCCGGGGGGGGACTATTCGTCTCGCTGGGCGGCTCCGTGCAACACGCCGCCTGGCTGGCCCCGGTCGCCCGTGACCTGCTGCCTGGCGAACTCAAGGCCGCGCTCACCTTCAACCCGCCCGAGTTCCTCGATCTGCCCGACCTCACCCACCCCATCCTCAAAAAGTTTGCCGACTGGGGTGCGACCGGACTCACCGGCGTCGAGATCCAGAAGTACTGGCTCGTCGCCCCCACCGCCGATGCCACCGTCATCTGCCGCTACACCGATGGTCGTCAGGCACCCGCCCCCGCGCTCCTCTCCCGGCAGGTCGGGGCAGGGCGGGTCGTGCTGTTTACCAGTGGCCTCAGTCGCGAAGGCTGGAACGAACTGCCTGTCAGTGGCTGGTCGTTCGTCGCGCTCTGCGATCAGATTCTCCGCTACACCGCCCGGCTGGGTGACACCCGCTGGAACTTCCTCGCCGGAGACGATGTCTCGCTCCCTCTGCCCACGGAACCCGCGCTCCGCCAGGTGCTCTTACGCAAGCCGGGCCTGCAACAGGTTCGAGTCGATCTCCCCCCCGGCAGCCGCGTCTTCTCGCTCCGCGATTCGTCGACCGCGGGCGACCAACTGGGCAACTACCGGCTGACGAGCGCCGACCCCGCGACCCCCTTCGATGCGGGGTTCAGCCTCGCCGCCCCGGCGTCCGAAAGCGATCTCACCCGCCTCGCCCCCGATCAACTGACCAGCCTGTTCGGAGCGGACCGCATCCGCGTCGCCACAAACATCGAGGGGTTGCAGCGCGAAGTCCGCGCCGGACGCATCGGCCGCGAGGCCATGCCCCTCGTCGCGACGCTCCTGGTGCTCCTGTTCCTCGTCGAACACCTCGTCGCCAACTTCTTCTACGAGCCCGAACGGAAAGCCTCGTAGGGTGGGCACTGCCCACCAATGCTCACCGGCGATCAAACACCAAAACGCCACGCCCCCGGCTTCAACCGAATTGGAAGCGCGGTGAAGGCGGCTGTGCCGCCGAGCAATCCCATCGTCGTATGGTCGGCAGCATCGGTGAGCGCTGGTGGGCAGTGCCCACCCTACGGCGTTTCAGCGAGAGTTCGTCGCTGGCTCGGGAGTGAGTCACACGCCGCCGCTCAGCAGCGTGCCCAAGGTCACCTCGCCCTCAAGCACCTCGCCACCGTCCGCAGTCGTCGCGCCGATCACAACCCC
>JAIXZD010000183.1 GCA_027489895.1 Planctomycetaceae bacterium | reverse complement strand
GGCGTCGTCGGTGGTGGCGTTTATCCTGACGATCCCCAGGCACAGCCTGGTGATCACCGGCAAGAAAGCAGAGTAGCCCCGTGTTTTGCCGCATCCCTCCCGGAAACATCCCCGGATAGCTTCTGGCGAGGACGACCACGCAGCCGCTGATGCCTGAGGGCGCCCTCAGACCAACAATTCGGCACGCTTTCCCACGACGAGTCGCCACCATGCAGCCGCGCGGTCGGCTCGACATCTCGCTGTTCCAGTTGCTCCGTGCGGCCCTGCCACCGAGGCGCAGCGACCGCGCCCTGGTGGAGCGCGACATTGCGACGTGCTGGGCGGACGTTGACCGGACGGTCGTGGCCCTTTCCGCCCGATCGGCCTTCGATGCGGCCCTCGCCACCCTCGATTGGCCCCGAGGGTCCATCGTCCTGATGTCGGCGATCAACATCGCCGACATGGGTCGCATCGTCAGCGAGCGTGGTTTTCGCCTTATCCCACTAGACGTCGATCCCAACACCCTTGCCCCAGATCCACACGCCGTCATCGAGACGATCACTCGGCTGCGCGCGGACCCGGCCCACCCGCCGATTTGCGCCCTGTGCCTGGCGCATCTTTTCGGCAGCCGGATCGAACTGACTCCGTTTGTGGAGATCGCCCGGCGCTACGAAATGCAGTTGTGGGAGGACGCCGCCCAAGCTTTTACCCCCGGATTGCCAGCCACGGCCGGACAACCAGGCGGTGCGAGCGTGCTCCCTGTGAACGTGCTTCCTGCCGGCGTCGATCTCTCGTTGACGAGTTTTGGCCTGATCAAAACACAGACCGCGCTTGGAGGCGGCGTCGCGTCCTTCCGCGACGCCACATGGTGCGATCGGACGAAACGACTGCTGGATACCTGGCCGCGACAATCGGAGCGGGAATTCCTCGTGCGCGGCGTCCTGCGTGGACTCACCCTCGCATTGTTGACGCGCCCGATCACGTTCACGCTGGTTGCGAACACGGCCCGCGGGCTGGGATTCGATCTCGACGATCTGCTGGCGAGGACCACGCGCGGATTTTCCTCGGGGCGGTTACAGGAGCAGATTCGCCGCCAACCGTCGGCCGCGCTGCTTTGCCTGCTCGCTCATCGCCTGACACACCCCGCCCCTGCCAGTTCAATCGCCCGGACTCGGATCGCCGCGGGATACCGCCGGCGCCTGCAAGCGGAAGTTCTTGTCGGGACGAAGGCGGAATTCCCCACCGTCTGGGTGTTCCCGATCCGTGTTCCAAACCCTGAAACACTGCGACGCACACTGGCCGCAGCGGGGTATGACGCGACCTGCCGTGCGTCGCGACTGGTGGCGCTGTCTGCAAGCAGCGGGTCGCCTCCGGATACCCACCAGTGGCTGAATCAACTGCTCTATCTGCCGCTGCAGCCTCAGCTGAAGAGCCGACACCTCGACCACATCGCCCAGCTCGTTCGAGCGCACGTCGACTCCGCGCCTTCCGGCACGCGAACCTGAACGTCGAACGGCTCCACCCTACAGGACGCCGCGTTTTTTCAGTTCGCTGACGACGTTCTGGACGATGTCGCTCAGGTCGCCCTTGGTGGCGCCGGGGACGGGGCAGCCGCCCACGGGCTGATTGACGAAGCCGTGCGAGGAGAGCAGGCACTGCAGCGATGTGCTGAGCGTCGCCAGGTCGGTCTGCTGCTCGGCCGACAGCGGCTGCCGGCCGGTCCCCATGCGGAACCCGCGGAGTTCGACGGCCGCACGGAACCCTTCGGGGAACTCGGCCGAGTAGATCATCGTGTCGAACAGGTCGACCAGGTCGTACTGCACGGCCCGGGCTTCGTCGAGGCGGCCGGCCATCGTCAGGTCGTACAGCTTGCGGGTGATCTCGGGGACGACGCCCGACGTCGCGTTCGTGCCGCCATCGCAGCCAATGAGCAACAGCGGCATGAGGGCCGCGTCCCATCCGGTGAGGAAGCTGAATTCGGGACGGTGGGGGCGGACTGCCTTGATCATGCGGATCATGTGGGGGATGTCGCCCGAAGAATCCTTGATCGCCACGATCCGCGGAAAGTTTTCGGCCAGTTTGCGGACCGTGGGAACGTCGATCGGGCTGGCGAACAGCGGGATGTTGTAGAGCGTGACGTCGATCGGCGTGTTCTTGCCGATCTCCGCGAAGTAGGCGTACACCGAGGCGGGGCTCAGCTTGTAGTAGAACGGGGCGACGATCGCGACGGCCCGCGCCCCGAGCTCGTGGTAGTACTCGCAGGCGCGGAGCGTTTCCTTCACGTTCGCCTCGGCCGCCCCAGCCAGGACGGGCACCCGGCCGTTGGCCTGGTCGCAGACGATCTCGATGATCCGGCGGCGTTCCTCGACGGTGAAGCGGGTGAATTCACCGGTCGAGCCGTTGGGGTAAAGGCCGTGCACGCCGCGTTCGATCAGCCAGTCGACGTAGCGGCGGAGTTCGCCCTCGTGGATGTCGCCCTTGGCATCGAGCGGCACGAGGTTGGGCGTGAAAATTCCGGAAAGTCGCTGCGTCGAAATCATCATGGCTGCTGGTGTCCCCGCTCTCGCTTCTGGTCATCGCTTCTGGACATCGACTCTGCGACGCCCCCCACGCCTGGATGATGTGGCGTCTGGACGTGGAGGCTCGATCGGACGGGCCGACGCGCAGACTCTCCTCCTCTGTTTCGGACGTGCCGCCGGGCTGCCCCCGGATCGACCCCGATAAATCCGTCACCCGCAGCCGGTATGAACCCGGTTGGGCAGACTGCGTAAAATGTAGCGAGTTTCGGCGATTCTCGTCATGGATCGGGCGTTTTCGTGGGATAGGCTTCCAGCCTGTCATTCTTCATGACGTTCCCGAATGGAAAAGACGGGCTCCCACGGATGTTTTTCACAGCCACGTAGCGGAAGCCGTCAGGCTTCCCCCGCGAGC
The DNA here is from genome assembly GCA_027489895.1 of Planctomycetaceae bacterium. Taxonomy (GTDB): domain Bacteria; phylum Planctomycetota; class Planctomycetia; order Planctomycetales; family Planctomycetaceae; genus JAIXZD01. The sequence goes on along the minus strand of JAIXZD010000183.1, from coordinate 5,065 downwards.
GGGGGTTTGGGGGGCAGTTGCGAGCGAGCCTCCGGGCGCTGACGCTTCCGGCTCCCATTGATTGCTGTCATTGGGCGGGTGTTGGCGACGGAGCGCGGGTCGGGGAAGCCTCACGGCTTCCGCTACGACGACTGGGGCGTTGGCTGCGCCAACGGAGGACGGGCGTTATTGGCGGGGCAGCCAGATGGTGGTGATGGCGCCGCGTTCGGGGCGGTTGGCGACTTCGATCTGACCGCCGAGGGAGTGAACGATCGCCTGGCATTTGGGCAGGCCGAAGCCCAGTCCGCGACCGGCCTGCCGCCCCGAGAAGAACGGGTTGAACGCCCAGCGGAGTTCGTCGGCACCGAACCCGCGGCCGGTATCGGTGATGACCAGCCGCACGCCATCGCCACCGCCGACTTCGGAGGAGTGATCGGAGGAGTCGTCGGGGGAAGCGTTCGGCGCGAGGGGGCCGGCCGAGAGGTGCAGGTGCACGTCGCCGCCTTCGGGGAGCGCTTCGAACGCGTTGCGGACAAGACAGCCCACGACCACCTTGAACTGGGTGGCATCGGTCTGGAGGGGAGGGATCGGTTCGCAGGTTGTGGTGAGCTGGATCCGCCGCGTCCCGGCTTCCTGGGACAACCGGCTGACCACCTCGCGAACCAACGCTCCCGGATCGCAGGTGGTGAGGGCCGGTGCGGGCGGACGGGCGAAGAGCATCGCGTCGCCGATCATGTCGCGGATGCGGAGCGCCTGCCCGCCGATCGCTTCGAGCGATTTGCGGCGGTCGGGGTCGGTCTCGCCGCGCAAGAGTAATTGGGCGTGCCCGAGAATGGTGGCGAGGGGGTTGTTGATTTCGTGGCCGGCGCCGGCGGCGAACTCGGCGGCGAGCGTGGAGAGATGGGCGAGATAGGCGGGAGCGAGCGAGGGGTTTTCGATCCAGGCAGGCAGTGGCTCGTCGGGCTGTTTCATGGCAGATTCTTCCCGCGGCTCCCTCTGGGGGCAGGTCGCCCCACCGACCCCTGACCGGGTCGGCTCGCCTGATCACGTCGCCGGGCGGAGTGCGTTCTTCGTCATCAAAAAAAATCGCAAGGAACGCGGCGTGCGGTCCTTGCGAGGATTTGTTTTCGAGGAGAACCGGGCCGCTATTCGGCGGTAACGGTTTCCATGTCGAGCTGACGGCACATCTGCTCGACGAGCTTTTCGACTTCGAACGGCTTCTGGACGAAATCGTTGGCACCGGAAGCGATCAGATCGGCGATCTTGTCCTGCTCGACCATCCCGCTGATGCAGATCACTTTGACATCCGACAGCGTGACATCGCTGCGGATCCGCTGGCAGACTTCCTTGCCGTTGATGTCGGGGAGCATCACGTCGAGGACGACGACGTCCGGGTGATACTCCTTGACCATCATGCCGGCGTCGAAGCCGTTGTTGGCGGTGCGGACCTCGAAGCGGCCATCGGCTTCGAGAACGTCGCGGATCAGTTCGACGAGTTCCTGATCGTCGTCGACAACGAGGGCCTTCCGCTTGCCGCTTTCGAGGGCGTCGGTCGGAATGCCGTTTTCCTTCATGAACTTATAGAGGAGGTCGCGCGGGATTCGCCGGAACTTGGAGCCGGGAACGCGGAACCCTTTGAGCTGGCCCGAGTCGAAGCAGCGGATGATGGTCTGCTGGCTGACCTTGCAGATTTTGGCGGCCTCGCCCGTCGTGAACACTGTTTTCATGCTGAGAATCCACCCTTGGTCTCACGAACCACACGGAAGCCGATGGGGCGAAACTTGTGTCCGCCACCGTGCGGAGCCTTCGCCAGCCACGTCCTGTTCCTTCACCGACCCATCCCGCCGTGATTACGCCCACCTTCACCGAAGAAGGCCGACGCCGTGCGGCGACAACGCTCACAATCGACAACCAACCCATCCTGCTGACCCAGCCTCGTCTAGACGCGGTCGAATTGAGCCGCGAACGACAGAGGAGGACCGATTGGCCACCCCAAGTCCCCAAGGGGCCAATCTCCCGGCGGAGCAACGACAAACGCGGTCGTTCCAACAGCCGTCTGAGTTTACCGATTTTACCCGGTGTGTCGATTGTATCTATTCTGCGGGGGGAGTCAACGGGACTTGGTGGACTGGGTAACCAACGCTGACTTTCCTTTCCCGAAGGTCAGATGTCAGATGCCAGGCGCTGCGGCTCGACGTGACCGATTCATCGCAACCCCTTGATTTCATGTCAGTTACGACCGAAACAGAAACGAAAGCAGCCGGGTTGACCGAAGGGTCATCCCGGCTGTTTTCAGGTGGATCACCGACTTTTGCGGTCGAGAGACGGGTGACTGGGTGTCAGGCCGTCGCTCGGGCGACGGCGGGGTAGCGACTGGCGGCGAAGGCATAGCCACCAAACAGGACCCCCGTGTAGACGATGTCGCCCACGAGAGTGCCGCGGAAGAAGGGCCAGGCCATCTCGTAGCAGCGGGCCAGCCCGGCCAGCGTGGGCGGGTAGTAGAAGGGGCCGAGGTTGGGCGTGGAGGCGAGCCAGACGCCGAAGTTGGTCACGAGGAAGAAGACCACCGCACTGGCGAGGCAGGAGGTGAGCACTGGCAGCGGCTGTTGACGCTGATTCCGCACCAGCCAGCCACAAGCCACGGAGAACGCCAGACATGCGTAGATTACCAGGACCTCGCTGGCGCTGGCCGTTTCGTAGCCAAGCATGAGGTCGCTGAGCAGCCGGGTGAGCAGGGGGATGCCGAGCATCAGTCGCCAGTCGCGGAACCAGGCACCGGCAAACAGAGCGACCGCGGAGACGGGCATCGCGTTGGGGAACCATGGGATCTGGCGGCAGGCGACGGGCACCAGCACGAGGGCGGCGACGAGCAGCCATTTCTCGATGTTCAGGCCCGTTTTGGCCGAGTGGTTCGGCGTTGTGGGCAGCAAGTCAATCGGGTTTCCGTTCATCGACCCGGCACTCCTCTATGTTGCGAAAATCGCAGTGTGATGATTGCGAAGACTGTTTTGAACACCGCGGCCGGGGACCTGTGTGGCCTCCGGCGCGGCAACGCATCAGACACAAACGTGACATCGACTTCCATCGAAGCGATTCCACGGGTTCACTTTTTCCTTCGATTACTTTCCAACATTCGCACGAACAGCAGACGAGCCAACTGACCTGCCGCCCGTGGTTTTGCGGAGCGTTGCGGAGGATGGTTCCGGCCCCTCGGTGGAGAGTGGGCCTCCTGTCTGGGGGCAACGCATCGCGAGCGGGTTGCCCCCCATCGCTGTGGGAGGCGGAACTGGAATCCAACGGCCCGCCTGGGGGCTGAACAGATGCAGAACAAACGTTGGCTTTCCTGTGGTGGGGTTAAGGTACGGCCACGCCTGTTGAGGGCCGCGCTCCACGGCCCCCGTTTCCGTACAGATATAGGTGAGCGTCACGCGGTCTTCGTCGGCTTCGGCAGGAGGAACAGCGCTTCCGCAGCCTGCGCAGAGTGCGGCGACCAGCAGCGTCAGGGTGATCCGGGTGAAGAAGAACGGGCCGATCACCGCCGAATGGGGGAGCTCACTTTCGGTCGTAGAGGTCATCGGTCTCCCCCACGAAGCCAAGGTTGTTGTCGCGATTCGACTGGATATCGGCGGCCGAGAACCACGACGGGAACCCGGCTTGGGGCACGTAACTGGGGCCCATCGTTTCGACGTGGCCATCGAGGAAGGCGACATTCGCGGTGAACGAATGCCGGAAGTGGACAGAAGGCTGGGTTCGGCTGGGCGGTTCGAGCGTCCAGTTTTCGACGAGGAATCGGTCGGGCCAGTAGCTCCAGGTGTTGAAGATGGCGCTGTCGGCGTAGGCGATCGTCTGGGTTGTCTGCATGACGTCACGCAGGCGGCGCACAACGGGTTCGCTGCTGACGGAGACGCTGGGCCAGGTGGAATAGTCGAACCCGACGCCCGAACCGAGGTAGGCTCCGTTGAAGGCGTAGCCGCAGGCGGGTTTGGCGAATCTCAGTTTCTGAATCTGGCCCGCGCCGAAGTTAGGGCACTGAAAGACCGATTCGTTGGTCTCCAGGTAGGGAGTGAGCAATCCCCCCCGGAAGTTGAGCTGCTGGGTTGGGTCGGGATTGGAATAGTCGACTTCGCCAAACCAGAAGGTGACCTTTCCGCGAGCGGCGCTGGCGCCGGTCTCGTAGAGAATCTCCTGCTGGCTTTCGAGTTTGTACGGGGGCAGGATGCCGGCGTAGGTCTCGGCGTAGTTGTGCAGGGCGAGGGCCATCTGCTTGAGATGGTTGCGGCACTGGGAGCGGCGGGCCGCCTCGCGAGCCTGCTGGACGGCGGGGAGGAGCAGGGCGATCAGGATCGCGATAATCGCGATGACCACGAGCAGCTCAATCAGCGTGAACCCGCGTGCGCGAGCTGACGGAGAGGGGTTCGGCGGGGTGTCGTTCCAGACACTGGTCCTGGTCCGCACGGGGGCGGACGGCCTCGAATCGTTCATGACAAGTCCTCGTTGTCAGGTCGCGGCCGAGAGCCCTCATCCGATGAGGGACCACCGACCGCTGTTCCCGGCGAGGGCTGGCAGGTTGGACGGGAGAATGAGCGGTGAGGGGCGGATCGAAATCGACCGCCCAGCCGCGCTGTCACTCCCGAATGACGGGAGCCCTGTCCAGAAACCGTACACAGTCCGCGTGGAAACGGCTAAATCGCGACTCTGGGCAGGTCTTCTGGCTTCCGGATCGTCCTACTGACCGCCCCTTCCCATGCCGCTGGCGATTGCTCGCAGGCACAGTGGGTTCGTTTGCGGCGTTCGTTCCCGGTTACAGCGGCGGGACCGCGACGGATTCACACCGTCTTCCCTATTCTTCCGTCCACTCCAAGTGGAGGACACCCAAGTCATCTCGCGAGACGGCAGCTCCGACCGTTCCGCGATGCAGGGTTTGTAGCGTACGGGGAGGCGGGATTCAAGCGGGTGGGGGGCGGCGATGAGACCAGCGTAAGTCGTCGGAACTCGCACGAGTTCCGCTACGACCGCGGCACTAGGGCGGGGTGGTGTCGAGTTCGGCCATGTAGTCTCGGTACTGGCGGTCGAGATCGATCGCGGG
>JAIXZD010000001.1 GCA_027489895.1 Planctomycetaceae bacterium | reverse complement strand
TTTCGGGTGATGGTCAGGTCTACCGCCGGAGTGGTCACGCAGCGATGAGGATGGGCGTGGTGGTCAAGATGTCGCGAACGCGAGAGGCCGGATTGCTGGTCGTCCTGCTCCTGGGGCTGGGGTTGGCTGGGTGCCAACGGTATGGCCAGGTGGAGCCGCGAACGTATGAGTATGCTCAGGCGCTGGTGGCGGCGGCTTCGGCCCAGCAGGAGGACCGGCTGGCGGCGCTGAAGGCTAAGGTCATGGAGGACCGTGAACTGGACGACCGGGGGCGGGGGTATCTGCTGTCGATTGTTGTCGTCGCGGAGCAGGGACAGTGGGACGAGGCGGCGAATGAGGCGCGGCGGTTGATGAAGGATCAGGTTCGCTGACTTGCGTTGGGGGCTTGCGGCCGTGCGGTTGAGCGTGGGTGAACCGTTTGGAGAGCGATTGCTCCGGGCGCTCACGCTTCCGGCTCCCTCCTTATGGGCACGGGGACAGCGCGCGGTTCTTGACAGGGTGCGCGGGACCCGCTTTCCTCCAAGGGCGGTGCGCTAACGCCTTCTTTCCGACGAAAGTGACTGTGACCATGACGACGGGGCCAATTGGGTTTGGAATTCTGGGCTGTGGGCGGATCACGCGGCGGGGGTTGATTCCGGGAATCAAGGGATGTCCCGGGGCGAAACTGGTCGCTCTGGCCAGTCTGCGGCGAGGGGTGGCGGCGGAGCTGGCGGCGGAGATTGCTCCGGGTGACAAGAGCCTGCGGGCGTACGACGGCTACGACGAGGTGATCGACGACCCAAACGTTCAGGCGGTCTACATTCCGACGACGGGTGAGGAGCATCATCCGTGGACCCTGAAGGCGGCGCGGGCGGGCAAACATGTCTTGTGCGAGAAGTCGCTGGCCCTGTCGGTGCGTGAGGCCGAGGAGATGGAGCGGGTCTGTCGCGAGCACCATGTGCTGCTGCAGGAAGCGTTCATGTGGCGGCATCATCCGCGCTCGAAAAAGGCGCGGAAGCTGCTGCGGCAGGGTGACATTGGCGAGTTGCGGCTGATCTGCGCGCACTTTTCGTTCGACATCAACCGGAGCGACTGGCGTCTGGAGCCGGCGCGGGGCGGCGGAGCGGTCTGGGATATTGGTTGCTACGGGGTGAATGCGTCGAGGTACTTTGCGGGGCAGGAACCGTGTGCGGTTTACAGTCGGGCGCGGTTCTGGGAGTCGGGAGCCGACATGACGATGCAGATCGCGCTGGAGTTCCCAAGTGGCGTGCTGGCAAATGTCGATTGCAGCTTCGAAGCGCCATTCCGGTGTGAGGTGGAACTGGTGGGGACGAAGGGGACGATCACACTTCCCGACTGTTTCCTGCCCCCCGCCCGGGCCGAACTGAAAGTTCGGAAGGGGACGGAGCCGACCGATCTGGCGCAGACGATTCAGTTTGCGGAGGCGAACCAATACGTCGAGCAGGTGCGGGATTTCGTGGCCTCGATTGCCGCGGGCCAGTTACTGGATCCTGCGGAGAGCGGGGTCGCCAACATGCGGGTGCTGGAGACGGCTTTGCAGCAGGCGAAGACGGCGAAGTGGTAGTCGCGTCGCAATCCCGTCAGAATCAGGGAGTTGAAAAGGACTCCGCCGCCGCCAGCGTTTTCCGGTGTCTGCCTGGATAATGATCCGGGCAACGTTTCGGGTCGCGGATTCCCCCCTGGTTCACGTCGCATCCCTGGAAGAACAACTCTCCATGCCTACCGCCGAGCAATCCCGCGTTAACGAGGTTCAGAGCGAACATTCGAGCTGGCGGCGGTGGGGTCCGTATGTCAGCGAGCGGTCGTGGTCGGGCGTTCGTGAGGACTACAGCCAGGAGGGGAATGCCTGGGATTATTTTCCGCACGATCATGCCCGCAGCCGGGCGTATCGGTGGGGGGAAGACGGGATTGCGGGGATCAGCGATTTTCACCAGTTGCTGGTATTTGCCCCGGCGTTCTGGAACGGTCGCGACCCGATTCTGAAGGAGCGGCTGTTTGGGGTGACGCCGCACGAGGGGAACCACGGGGAGGACGTCAAGGAGTACTACTACCACCTCGATAACACGCCGTCCCATGCGTACATGAAGTACCTCTACAAGTATCCGCAGCAGGCGTTTCCTTACGCGGAGCTGGTCGAGCGGAACAAGGCCCGGAACGGGTGGGGCCTGGAATACGAGTTGATGGACACCGGGATTTTCGACGACGACCGGTACTTCGACATTGTGATCGAGTACGCCAAGGCGACGTCGGAGGACATCTGCATCCGGATCGAGGCGATTAATCGCGGGCCGGAACCGGCTCCCCTGCACATTCTGCCGCACCTCTGGTTTCGCAAGACGTGGGGGTGGGATGGTCGGCACTGCAGCGAGATCGACCGGAGCGAGCACCCGCGGATCGAGCTGGGGTCGGCTGGTGTCCGGCATATCGCGCTGGTGGCCGATGAACCACCTCAGACGGGCGATGGCGAACTGCCCTGGAGCTATAAACTTGGCCCGCGGACGCTGTATGCCGATGCGGGGGGTGTCCCGCTGTTTACGGACAATGAATCGAACCGGGCCCGGCTGTGGGGGCCGAAGTACGCCAATCGCAGCGACCATACGAAAGATGCGTTCCATCGATTTGTCTGTGACGGCGAAGATTCGGTCAATCCCCAGCAGATGGGGTCGAAGGCGTGCGTGCATTACCGGTTTGATGCGGTGCAGCCGGGGGAATCGGTGGTGGTTCGACTGCGTCTGTCGGACTACGCGGACCTGGGGAAACCGCTGGCGGACGTTGACCGGGTGATTGCGCTGAGGCAGTCGGAGGCGGATGAGTTCTACGAATCGATCCATCCGCCGCAGGCGAGCGAGGACGAGAAACGGATTCAGCGGCAGGCGCTGGCGGGGTTGCTCTGGAGCAAGATGACGTATCTGTTCGATGTCGAGCAGTGGCTCGATGGCGACGACCCCCGGCATCCCCCGCACCCGGAGCGTAAGAAAATCCGGAACGCGCATTGGCGACACCTCAACTCCCGCCGGATCATTCTGCCGGCCGAGAAGTGGGAGTATCCGTGGTTCGCGGCGTGGGACCTGGCGATTACCTGCGTGCCGATGGCGGTGGTCGATTCCAAGTTCGCCAAAGAGCAGTTGTGGATGCTGCTGTTCGAGCAGTTCCAGCACCCGAATGGTCAACTGCCGGCGTACGAGTGGGAATTCTCGGACATGAACCCGCCGGTTCATGCGTGGGCGGTCTGGCGGGTCTACAACATGGACCGGGTTCGGACCGGTCGTCCCGATCGCGACTTTCTCAAGCGCTGCTTCCACAAGCTGCTGATCAACTTCGCCTGGTGGGTTAACAAGGTGGATGGCGAAGGGAACAACGTCTTCGAAGGCGGGTTCCTGGGGCTGGATAACATCTCGGTGATTGACCGCAGTGCGAAAGTGACGGACGGATCGCGACTGGAGCAGAGCGACGGCACGGGCTGGATGGGAATGTTCTGCCTCAATCTGATGCGGATTTCGCTGGAGCTGGCGAAGGAAGACCCGACGTACGAGGCGCTGGCGGTGAAGTTCTTTACGCACTACGTCTACATCGCCAGTGCGATGAAGAAGCCACGCGAGGGCGGGGTGCAGTTGTGGGACAACGAGGACGGGTTCTTCTACGACCTGCTGCGGTTCCCAGATGGTCACGTCGAGAAGTTCCGCGTCCGATCGCTGGTGGGGCTGATTCCGCTGTTCGCGGTGGAGCGGCTGGAACTGGACTGGGTCAAGCCGTTCCACGAGTTCAATGCCTGCGTGGAATGGTTCATGAAGTACCGCCGGGACCTGACGCGGGAGGTGGTGCATACGGTCGAGCAGAACGGCCGGACGACACATGTGCTGACGATTGTCGACCAGAACCAGATTCGCCGGATCATTGATCGACTGTGGAACGACGAGGAGTTTCTGTCGCCGTTTGGAATTCGCAGCCTGTCGAGGAAGCATTTGACGGAGCCGTTCACCTGGGCGGGACGCACGGTGAGCTATGAACCGGCGGAGACGCAGACGAAGTACAAGGGCGGGAACTCGAACTGGCGGGGGCCGATCTGGTTCCCGACCTGCTTCCTGTTGATCGAGTCGTTGCGGAAGCTGGCGAAGGCGTTTGGTCCGAAGTTTCCGCTCAATCCCCCGGCTGCGGATGGCGAGGCGACGACGTTCCCGGAAATCTCGGAAGAGATTGCGAACCGCTTGATTAAGGTTTTCGCGCGGGATGAAGATGGGCGCAGGCCGGTGTTTGGCGGCGTCGAGAAGATGCAGACCGACCCGCACTGGAAGGATCTGATTCTGTTTTACGAGTATTTCCACGCCGAAAGCGGCGCGGGGCTCGGAGCATCGCACCAGACCGGGTGGACGGCTCTGGTGGCCTCGTTGATCGATGAATGGCGGAGACCGCAGTAATGAGTGCAACACCCGAAAGTGTTCCCACGCAGCGTACGCTGGTGATCGATGTGGGCGGGACGAACGTCAAGTTCCTGTTGGAAGGCGACGCCGAGTCCAAGCGGTTTCCCTCGGGGCCGACGCTGACACCGGCCGCGATGGTTTCCGGCGTGCGAGACCAGTTGGCCGGTGTCGCATTTGACCGGATCACGATCGGGTTTCCCGCCCCGATTGTGGGTGGGAAGGCGACGCGCGACCCGGTGAACCTGGGGGCCGGGTGGACCGACTTCGACTTTGAAACGGCGTTTGAAAAGCCGGTGCGGGTGATCAACGATGCGGCATTGCAGGCGATTGGCAGCTACGACGGCGGCAAGATGCTGTTCCTGGGGTTGGGAACGGGGCTGGGCAGCGCGATGGTGATCGACCATGTGGTGCTGCCGCTGGAGTTCGCACATCTGCCGTATCGGAAGAAGCAGACGTACGAGGACTTCGTGGGCCACCGCGGCCTGGAGCGGCTGGGGAAGAAGAAGTGGCACGAGGCGGTGGCGGACGTGGTGGACCGGCTGAGTACCGCGGTCGTGGCCGACTATGTGGTGCTGGGGGGCGGGAACGCGAAGAAGCTGAAGAGCTGGCCGGAGAAGGCGCGGAAGGGGGACAACGCCCACGCGTTCACGGGTGGATTGCGATTGTGGAGCGAGCCGCGGTATCGGTTGCCGTAGAATGCGGTTGGAACTCTTCTCGCGACGATCGATCTACGAACCACGGCGCGAGAATCCGCAGTAGGTTCCTATCGGGTGAAATTGTCGCGGATTGATTTCCGCGATGAATGCTGGCGGGAATGGTTGAAGCTCCGGACGCTGACGCCTCCGACTCTCGTGAATCGCGATCTCAGGTGAAGACGTTCGCGTTCGCGCCCGATTGTCCGCGAATTGGCAGGGTGAACTCGGTCTGGATCGCTCGATGGATCGGTCCGGTTGTAGCGGCTGTAGCAGTTGGGCAACGTGGATTCCAACCGTTTCGTAAGCCGTGGTGGGTTCAGGCATCATTCGCTGCCAACGCGTTTCCACGACAGGCTATGGTGTCGAAGCCCGTGTTGGAGACCTGTCTTGCCAGGTGGCACCGTTGCGTGCCTGGCGAGTTGGGAAGCGGGGGACCGAGTTCAGCCGCGAGCGAGACCGCACAATGACTCAGACAGCCTCGATCGAATGGTGGGACAAGGCGCTTGATGAGGTTGGCGTCCACAGTATGGACAAGCTGGTCTCACGCGAGGCGGGCTGGCCGGCGGTGTTGGAATCGGGGCGCGAAGATCTGCGAAGAGCGATCGCGATCACCGGCATGGCGACCGGTCTCGAGAAGACGGTGGTCGAGGTGGGTTGCGGCATGGGCCGGATGTCGGCGGCGCTGGCGGACCATTTCGGGCGCGTCGTGGGGCTGGATGTCGCCCCGAGTCTCGTGGCGGAAGCGGCCCGGCGGAACACGAACCCGGCGGTCTCGTTCGAACTGATGAATGGGACGCGGCT
>JAIXZD010000336.1 GCA_027489895.1 Planctomycetaceae bacterium | reverse complement strand
TCACCGCAGACGTTTGAGCACCGGTTGGGGCCAGAGCCGTCATCACTTGTTTGGCACACATGCTGTTCAATCACAGGGCAGCGGGAGGCAAATCTGAAGTGTCTCCCGTGCGAACGGGAGGTTCGGCGAGCCAGCGTCCACCCACGAGCGTCCCCACGGGATTGGACGCTGGCGCGAACAGATTGTTCCAGATTCGCGCGGGATCGGGCAGCGACAGAAGCGTCAAATCGGCCCGGAATCCCGGTGCGATGCGGCCAAAGTCGGCCGTCTCGCCCGCCAGCGCAACGGCTGCGTCGGCAGTCAGCATGGCCAAGAGCGTCTGCGGGGCGACCCCAGTGGACTGGGCGGCGAGGTACTGGGCTTCACGCCAAATGCTGAGATCGGGATTCGATGCGCGGCTGTCCGTCCCCAGGACGACACGTCCCCCTCGGGCCAGCAACTCTTTCCAGGGGTGGGGTGTGTGCCCGAAAAACGCATGAGTGCGGGGGCAGTAGACGAGCGACAGTTGCGGCCGGGCAGCGATCAGATCGAGCTCGTTTTCGGTCAGGTAGTTGCCGTGAACCACCAGCGCTCGGGGAGCCCGCGCCAACTGGTCCAGATAGAACTGCGGCGTGGTGTCGGGAGGAATCGCGTCGGCACGCCAGACGCCCAATTCCGAGAGAAAATCGACAAAGGGGCCGGTCCCGTTGCGCAGTAACTGCAGCTCTTCGGGCGTTTCCGCGAGGTGCATGGCGACCGGAACATTTTGGGCGCTGGCGAGGTCGATGAGGGCGGCGACCAGTCGCGGGTGGACGCTGTAGGGGGCGTGCGGCGAGATGCCAGCTGACCAAGTCGGGTTTTCGTGATCAGTCGTTCCGGCAGCCGCTGACAGGTGCGCAATGAGGGCGGCTAACTGGGGACCGTGGGCTTCGTCGCGCAGCCCAAGCGACTCTCGAAAGGCTAACAGGCGTGGGTGTGGCTGCGGGGCGGCAGGAGCTGACCAGCCGGGCGTGGCGATATCGGCCAGACAGGTCGTCCCCGAGCGAATCGCTTCGGCGGCCCCCAGGGCCACGGCGGTCGGAACGTCTTGCGGTGTACTCCGTCGCCAGGCGATCAGACTGCGCAGCCAGTCGGTAAACGGTCGGGCCGGCTGCAGTGGAACTGACAACTGGCTGAATTCGAGGTGGGTGTGGCAGTTGACCAAGCCGGGAACAAGGGCGGTGTCGCCGAGGTCCGTTGCGGGGCCTTGGGGACGCGTCTCGAGGGCCGCAATCCGTCCTTGGTCAATGACCACAGCCGCCCCTTCCAAGGCCCGACCATCGCCGGGAAGAACCCAGCGGGCGGTGAGGCGAAGGGGGGTTGCGGACACGGTGGGGACGTTCCTGCGAGGAGTTGACCTCGGTGGCGGCGTGTTGGGGACTGGGCGCCGCGAGTCGAGTATTGGTCAACGGTACGGTATCGGACGCGTCCGGGGTGGGGTAGGCGGGCCGGGGGTGTCTTTGACCGGTTTTCCGGGGGTTGGGCGCGGAAGGTGTGGCTTCCTGTCGCTACGCGACCCGACCACCAGGTGGTCGGGCCACCCACGTTTAGTGTGGTCTTTTTCGGTGTTGGCAACGGGTGATGGTTGGCATGCTTGCCCCGAAACGGTGCAAGCATGGCACGGGGCGGAGCGAAGATCCTTTGGGCTTGGTTGACAGTCGTGAGGGTGGGACGGATAACCGTCTCTTGATGCTTGGCGAGCGCGACAGCCGGGCAGCCTACCTCATTGGCCCGCCAAGGAATCTGTCCATGTCGTCTCGTCGCGTTGCCCTGCGCACCAGTCATTCTCGCCGCTCGTTTCTCAAGTCGGCCGTGGGCGGCGGGGCGGCGTTGGCTCTGACAGGTTGGTCGCCGCAACTGGCGCCGCTGTCTGCCCACGCGGGCGTATCGTCGAAGTGGCTGACAATTCAAGAGATCAAGCGGACGACCGTGTCGCTCCCGTTTCGGGAAATTCCTGCCCGGGCCATGGCCCGCGAGATTCCTCACTGGCAGTACCTCGAAGTATTCGAGGTGACGCTGAAATCGGGCGTGGTCGGCTTCGGCGAGTCGATGCTGTTCTACTCGTGGGGTGCGACCAACGACGCGGCCGTCGAACGAGCGCGGGGCAAGAACGCGGCCGAACTGCTGTGGGACGATACTCTGGGTGCCGGGCTGCAGATGGCCCTGTTTGATGCCGTCTCACGCACGTTTGAAGCCCCGGCCCATGCCCTGTTGGGGACGAAAACGCATGCGACCACGCCGCTCTCGTGGTGGAACATCGACACGCCTCCGGAAGACATGGCCGCGGAATGCAAAGAGGCGCTGCGGCTGGGGTATCGGGCCTACAAAACGAAAGGCCGTCCCTGGTTCGACCTGTGGAAGCAGATCGAGATGAGTGCGGCCGTCGTGCCGCACGAGTTCAAGATCGATATGGATTTCAACGATACGCTGCTGACAGCGGAGCGTGGCATTCCGATCCTTAAGCAGTTCGATTCGGTTCCTCAAATTGACATCTGGGAGACACCGATTCCTCAAAAGGATCTGGCGGGAAATGCGGCGATTTGCGAGGCGGTGCGGCCTCAGGTCGCGATGCATTACGGCACGCCGGAACCCCGAGACGTGATTCGCGCCAATGCGGCCGACGGGTTCATTGCCAACGGCGGTGCCACGGAGGTGATGACGGTCAACAGTGTCTGCGCGATGGTCGACAAGCCGTTCTGGCTGCAGTTGGTCGGGTCGGGAATCACGGCGGCGTTTTCACTGCACTTTGGCGGGGTGTGCAGTCATGCGACCTGGCCCGCGGTGAACTGTCACCAGTTGTTTGTGCACCCGTTGCTGACGGAGCCGATCCTGGTCAAGGAAGGACACGCAGTGGTGCGCGACACGCCAGGCCTGGGGTACGAACTGGATCGAGCCACGGTGGCGAAGTACCGGGTCGAGAAGCCGAGCAGCCGACCGAATCCGCCACGACTGCTGGAAACGACCTGGCCGGATGGCCGGGTGATGTACGTCGCCTCGGGACGGGTCAACTTCCTGCTGATGCACGCGATCGCGGGGAAGATGCCGTACTTCGAGAAGGGGGTTTCGACGCGCCTGGTCCCCGACGACGGCAGCGCCCGGTGGAAG
>JAIXZD010000292.1 GCA_027489895.1 Planctomycetaceae bacterium | reverse complement strand
TGCCACTCCGCATCACCAACCTCGAAACGCCTGTCGACCAACCGGAAGACGAACTCCCCACGCGGCTTGCCCGCGTTCTCGGCGTCCGTCCCTCGGCCATTCGCTCCTGGCGAATCCTGCGGAAAAGCCTCGACGCCCGCTCGAGGATCGATCTGAAATTCGTCTACTCCGCCGAAGTCACGATCGAAGAAGAAGGCAAGCTTCGCACCGGCAGGCGGCATGGAACTCTGGTCGAACCGTATCGGGCGGAAGCGTTTGAAGATCCGATTCCGGGGACCGCCGCCTTACCCGATCGGCCGGTGGTCGTGGGTTCGGGCCCGGCCGGATTGCTGGCCGCGTATTACCTTGCGGTGCGCGGGTATCGTCCCCTCGTCCTGGAACGAGGGCAGGCGGTGAAGGAGCGCGTGCCCGCGATCCGCGAGTTCGACCGGGGCGGCGCGTTCGATGGCGAGAACAACTACCTGTTTGGCGAAGGCGGCGCGGGCGCGTTCAGCGATGGCAAGCTGACCTGCCGGATGAGCGGCCCGGATGTGGACTGGGTCCTCGAGCAGATGGTCCAGTGCGGCGGCAAGCCCTCGATCCGCTATGAGCACAGGCCGCATCTGGGCAGCAATCGGTTGCCCATGCTGGTCCGGAACTTTCGCCGCAAGATCGATGCACTGGGGGGCGAATATCGGTTTGGATGCCGGTTTGAAGGGTTCGATCTTGCCAACGGGCAGATCCGCGGCGTGCACACCTCCAGCGGCACGATTCCCACGAGCGTGGTTGTTCTGGCGATCGGACATAGTGCCCGCGACACGTACGAACTGCTTCACCGGTCCGGCGTCCCGATGCAGGCCAAGGCGTTCCAGATGGGCGTCCGCATCGAACAGCCCCAGGACCAGGTCAACCGCCACAAGTACGGCAAGCCTGAGTACGAGCCGGTGCTGGGGGCCGCTGACTACACCCTCAAAGCCCACGGCCAGCCCGACCTTTTCACCTTCTGCATGTGTGCCGGGGGATGGATCATTCCCAGCGTCTCTGAACCGGAGATGTTCTGCACCAACGGCATGAGCAACTCACGCCACGACACGCCCTTTGCCAATAGCGGCCTCGTCGTCACGCTCGACCCGGTCCATTTCGCCAGCAGTCATCCCCTGGCCGGGGTGCACCTGCAGCGAACCTGGGAGGCGGCCGCCTACCACCTGGGGCGCGGCACGTATCACACGCCAATTCAAACCGCCCACGATTTTGTCCGGGGCAAGTCCCCGGCCGCCGGCGTGCAGCTCCCTTGCTCTTACCAGCGCGGCAGTGTGCCGATGCTGCTCGATCAGGTGCTGCCCCCTGCCGCAGCGGCCGCGATTCGTCAGGGCCTGCCCATCATGGACAAAAAATGGCGGGGCGATTTTCTGAAGAACGCGATTCTTGTCGGCCCGGAAATGCGCGGGTCGTCCCCCGTGCGGATTGACCGCGACAACACGACCCGCGAATGCCCAGGATTCGGCGGACTCTTTCCGATTGGCGAAGGAGCAGGCTACGCAGGCGGCATCATCTCGGCGGCAGTCGATGGCCTCCGCACCGCGAAAACCATCGTCACCCGTTACGCGCCTGTTGGCGCGTAGCTCGCCCCAAGTTGACGCATCGCTCACGTCGGTAGCGGAACGCGTGAGCGTTCCCAAGACGCCCAACCGCCAGCAAGCCACCCGCCGCACCTCCAGCCATTAATGCTGGAACAAAAACTCCTTCGAGTTGAGCAGCGCCCAACCAATATCTTCCAGTGCCAATTTGCGATCGCTGCTCCCGGTGATGTGCTTGGTCGCCGCGTCGAGTTCGGCAGGAACCGGCTTGCGAGCCAGTGCCGCCAGGTACAACTGCTCGATGATCTCCGCGTCGGTCTTCCCGGCCGTGATCAGCTGGTGAATCCGCCCGTTCGCGTCCCGCAGCTTGCCATGGACCAGCGGCCCATTGATCATCTGCAGCGCCTGCGACAGGTTCGATTCATTCGAGCGTTCACACTGACAGGCCATCTCGCGCTGCGGCTGACCGAAAATCTTCAGGAAGTAATGGTCGGTCGGCGGTTCGGTCAGTTCGACCGCACGCGTTCCGGCCGGTGCACCGGCAAACGTTTCCGGCACCGCGGTGACCGCACAAATCGCATCCAGCAGCGTTTCGGCCGACAACAGCCGGGTGTTCGCGTGCGAGAAGTAAATCTCGTCCGTCCCGTTGAATTCGTTCTTGCGCGAGCTGAGCTGGTAGGTCCGGCTCTTCATGATCGTTTTGACCACATACCGGCGGCTGAATCCGTTGGCGGCAAACTCTTTCGCCAACTGATCGAGCAGCGCCGCGTTCGAGGGCGGGTTCGAATCGCGGAAGTCGTCGACTGGTTCGACGATGCCGCGGCCCATCAACTGACCCCAGATGCGGTTGACAATCGACTTCGCGAAGAACGGATTCTCCGGCGACACAAGCCACTTCGCGAACACCACCCGGCGGTCTTCGGTGGCCGGCACATCGACATCGCCGGTCAGCAGCAGGTGCGTCTTCATCTGCTTGCCGGTTCGCGGCTGCGTCACTTCGCCACCGGCCGAGACGAGAATCACCTCTTCGTCGGGAGTCGATCCGACTTTGCGTCCGACGCGGGCAAACGCGGCTCCGATGCCGTAGTAGTTGTCCTGCGTCCAGCGCTCGAACGGATGGTTGTGGCACTTCGCGCACTGAATGCGAACCCCCAGGAACAACTGGGCCGTCGTCTCCGTCGCGTCCAGCGGATCGCGGCTGGCCCGCCAGTAATTGGCCGGCGGGTTCTTGTAGACGCTGCCTCGGGCCGTGAGGATTTCGTAAGCGAACTTGTCCATCGGCATGTCCGTGCGGACCGCCTCGTAAATCCAGTGGCGGAATTTTTGGACGCCAGTCGGGTTCAGTTTCTTGTTGTTGACCCGCAGCACATCCGCGAGCGTCAGTGTCCAGTACGAGGCGAACTCGTCGCTGTCGACCAGTTTGTCGACCAACGCGTCGCGCTTCCCGCCCGAACTGTCGACAAGGTAGGCGAGGGCTTCTTCCGCCGAAGGCAACCGGCCCACGGCATCGAGGTAGGCCCGACGCAGAAACTCTTCGTCGCTACAGAGGTCCGACGGCAGAATCTGCAGTTGCTTCAGTTTGTTGAAGACCTGCGTATCGACGAAGTTCTGTTCCGGGGGATTGTTCCAAGCGAAGCCCGGCACATCTTCCAGGAACGTGATGTACGAGGTGGCCATCTTGTCGAGGTAACGGGCGAGAATCGCCGTCTCGCCGCGCGACACTTTTTCGACCAGTCCATCGACACCCACCCGACCAACCGTTTCACTCGACGAGCTGAAGCAGGCGAGGTCGGTCACATCGCGAATCGAACCGTCGGCAAAGTGACCCAGCACGAGAATCTGCTGCCGATCACCCGCTTTCTGGAACACGCGGGCTTCGGGGTAGACCTGCACCTTGACCAGATCCGGCTCGGCCGCCTGGTCGAGCTGCATCCCCTCGCCCACCCAGTCGCGCATCACGAAGTACGAGACTTCGCTTTTCTTCAGACGGCGTCCGCCCCCGTGGGCCAGTTCCATCAGCGGCTTTCGGAGCAGCAGGCTCTCTTCCGGGGCCATCACGTTCGTGCGGCGACCCTGGAACTCGGTCCGCAAGGTCATGATGTCGAGGACCGGGTCATAGCCTCGCAGCGACAGCCGGAAGCCACCCTTGCCCGAGGGCGACCCATGACAAGCTCCCATGTTGCAACTGGCTTTGGTCAGCGACGCGAGCATCTCGTTCTTGAAGCTGACAGGCGCCTTCGTCCCGAACGACTTGACCTGTACCGGAACCTTCACTTCCAGGGCACCGACCTTCACGAGCAGTTCGGCAGCCCCCTCACCGGCGGGCGTGACGACCACCCCGGCCGCACCCGTCTTGGCGACGGCGGCCAGTTGCGGGTTCGTCGAAACGAACTCGGCATGCGGGGTGACATCGCGAACTTCGCCGTTGGCGAATGTGCCCGTGACCACCAGATGCTGCTTGGCCCGTGCCCCGGTGAGGTCGATCTTTTCCGGGAACACTGCGATCTGCGCGAGGCCTTCCAGCGTTGGTGCGGCCGCCTGGGCCAGTACGGCCTGGCCGCCAATCAACGGGAGCGAGGCTCCCACGCAGACACCAGCCCACGCCACAACAGCCCAGATCGACCGCGTTGCGGCTCGACGAGATCCATTCATCGTGTTTCCCTCCGGAAGGTGGGCGGCGCCCACGAGTTCATTCGAAATCAGTGCGGGTAAACTGGATCTCGCGAGCAGGGTCACATTGACGCTGTTCGCGAGCACGTGTGACTATTCCACCACGAGGCCAACCGCAGGCGCCGCCGCGGTCAGCTTCGCATTGCCATTCAGTCCTTCGCCATTCACCGTCACGTTGGCGACGTTTGCCGCGGCGGCATCCGCTGCCGCGACCAGATCGACTTCCACTTCATTCGCGCCCGCAGGAATCATCGCGGCCGCTGCCGTAATCCCCGCCGGGAGGTTAGCGAACGTCAGCGTGATCGGCCCGGCATAGGCGGGGTTCCGCGTCGCCACCACTTTCACTTTGACGGTTTGGCCCTTGGCGATCTTGCCGTTTGGAATCTCGGTCTTCAGTTCAAACGGAGCTTTCAGCGTGAGAAACAGCGCGGGGATCGGCTGAACAGTGGTCGTGTTCTCTTTCTTCCCGGTCCCGATCAGAACCGCGCTGAACTGGCCCAGGGGGGCACCATTGTTGGCCGAGAAGACGATTTCGACTTCGTTCATCCCCTTCGGAATCGGCTTCACCGCCGCGGTGATCCCGGCCGGGAGTCCATCTTGAACGGGTTGGACAGCAATGGTGATCTCTTCGGCGAAGTCGCCGACCCGAGCCACCACGACTTTGACCGTCGCCGAAAGGTCTTTCCCGAAGATGATCTCAGGCGTCGCCGTCGAGAGCGTGAACAGACCCGCGTTCGTCACACCGGCCACTGGCGTCGAAACCAGGTTGCCAGGTGGGTACGGCATCCCGAACAGCGTCGCCTTGTAGCCATCGGCCACACTCGCCACGGCCGAAATTTCGGCACCGTTCAGGACAGTTTTCCCGACAATCTGCAGCGGATAGAACTTGCCCGCAGGAACGGCCGCATCGCATCGCACGGTCATCGTGACCGCGTTCCGACCAGGGCCAATCACGACTGGCGTCGCCACAAACCCCTCGGGGGCATTGGCGAGCGAGAGGAAGATCGGGCCGGTGTAGGGACCGCGAACCGCATTCACCTGGACCGCCAGCAGCCCACCAGCG
The DNA here is from genome assembly GCA_027489895.1 of Planctomycetaceae bacterium. GTDB lineage: Bacteria > Planctomycetota > Planctomycetia > Planctomycetales > Planctomycetaceae > JAIXZD01. The sequence continues at coordinate 10,732 of JAIXZD010000292.1, read as the reverse complement.
GGGACGTTCAACGTGTCGACCGCGGCATTCAGCACGAGCGGCTGCTCGAACGGCTTCACCACAACGCGGTACACAAACTCCGCCCCGCCCCGCTTGTGCAAGTCTTCGACGAGCAGCGTGTAGTCGCCATCAGCCGGGCAGTTGAAATCGAGGACGCCTTCTTCGGTGCCCGTGTCATCGAGATTGGCGATCTCGCCGCCCTGGGCATTCGCGATCCGCAAGACGAGGTCCGTAGGCGAGTACTGCGTCCGCGTCACGCCCTGAAACAGGAAGCGTTGTCCCTTGGTCGCAGTGAACAGGAATCGATCGACATCGCCTGCCTTATCCAGCCGGCCGTTGAGGCCCGACGGAAGCGTCACCTTCGTGGCCTGTTCGGGGGCATCGTTGGGTTCCGCTTCGAGCAGTTCATCGGTCGAGCTCACCGCGAGCGTGCCCCAGCCGCTGAAATTCTGACCGGCCGCTTTTCCCGCGACGGCCAGAAACGGGACGGTCATCTCCGCCGGCAGCGCGAACCCGACCGGAGCGACTTCGGCCCCGCTGATCCCCGCAAACCCCAGATTGACCGACGTTCCCTTCTTCACCGCCATCGGGTAGGGCACGCTCACGCAGGGGAAATCGCCCATTCGCAGCCGGTACTGATGGTTGCCGCCACCCTGATAGCGGATGTCGCGGACTTCGAGGATGTACTCCCCGGCTGCGGCAAACGTGTGGACCAGTTGGCAATCGGCACCGACGCCCGGAGTGTCATCGGCGTAGGTGATCTCTTTCCCGCTTGCGTCGAACAGGCGGATCAGCGGATCGAGAGCCGTTCCCAGTCGCTGGGCGAGCACCTCGAACGACACCTTCTGACCGGCGGTCACGGTGAACTTGTAGTAGTCGCGCTGCAGGTTATCGACGTAACCATCTACCGCGACGGGCAGCGTCACGACCTGAGCTTTGGCCATCGTCGAGTTTGGCTTCACCTGGGCGACACTGGGCAGGTCATCGATGCAGAACAGCCGGGGTGCCGAGACGCCCGTGGGCGTGGCGATGCGGAGCACATGAATGCCGGGCACCGCTTCGGGCGGGAGGGTGAACCGGTAGCTCACCTCGGCCGCGTTCGTGTTGTTTCCCGCGAGGTCGGGAGTCAGGACGGCGTCGACTCCGATGCTCGTCGAAAGACCCGTCGATCCGGCCAGCGCCCCGCCCCGAATTTTCAGATCGGTGGCTGTTCCCGGCTTCAAAGCCAAAGGCGAGACCATCGAGATGGCAGGTGCCTGAGCATAGGCGGCGGTCGCTCCCCAAAGCACCGCCGAAGCCGTGACAGCCTTCAACAACGGGTGTCGGAATCGCATGCGGTCGCTCCTCGGCGGGACAATCAGGCGGGCAAGTCTGTGAGGCAGAGCGGATCGAACCTATTCACATGATCGACCCCTGGTCCGAAACGGCTCTGGGGAAGCCTCGGTCCAGTTCCACCACACATCGAAGTTGGGCCATCCCGGAGGATGCCCCATCAACCCTTAATGATACGTTCCCGCGCTAGCGCCGGTCAAAGGAAAACAGGAAATGCCCCCGGACGCCAAAATCGAGGCGCTCGCGAATGCCGATTTCGGCGTGTTTCGATCGCCCACTCGCGCCGCGAGCGACAACACGTCTTTCGGAGCCGGAAGCGTTAGCGCCCGGAGGAGCGCCCGCTCAACCGGAGGCCGGGCAGAGAGGCTGAGATTTTTTCGGTCGACCTTAGAATTCTCGATGGAAACTCGAAGCGTGAGCGAGGGATCCAGCGTGGATTCCGGAGAAATCGTGACCTGCGGGGAGCGCGGGGTCCCTCGCTCACGCTTCGGGTTACCAAAAACTCACAGGCTCAGTGCCCACCCTACATGAGGCTTTCCAGCAGCAGCCGCATTTTGCGGAGTTCGACCGGGCGTTCGGCGGTGTCCATCAGCTCCGGGAGCAGTTCCACGCTCAGGGCCCGGTTGTACTTCACGCGGGTGAGCGAGGTGACGAGCTTGCTGTACTCGATTTCACCAAGGCCAATCTTCACCTGAAGCTGGTTGGGCAGCGTGTCGCGGAGGTGGAGGTGGTACGCGTACGACAGCGTCTGGTCGTATGCGACTTCGCCCTTGGCCTGACAGATGTAGTAGCTGGGGTCGACGGTCAGCCCGAGGCCGGGGGCGGCCTGGCAGAGCTCGACGGCGGTATTGGGATCTTCGGCGAGGGTCCCGGTTTTAGTCTTGATCGAAACGAGCACGGCGTCCTGACTGGCGATTCTCAGGCAGGCGCGGAGGCGATCGATCTCGGCATTGAACGGGGTTCCCAGTGGCGAACAGGGAATCGTCATCTGGGTGATCCGGAAGAGCTTCGCGAGCTTGCACAGCCGCGTGAACATCTCTTCGGACACATCTTCTTCGAGGCAGAAGGCCACGGGCGTGAGCCGGGTCATCTCGCGATAGCGCACGTAAAAGCGATCGATATCGGCGGCGACTTCCGACGGCTTGAGGTGCGAAGAGGCCTCGCTGAACCAGAGTTCGATTTTGTCGTACTCAAGGTCATCGAGCAGGTACGCCGCCTCGGCGAAGGATTTGTCGGAGAAACAACGCGAAGAGGCCACTACAAACACCGGTCACACTCCCTTGCAACACAAATTCCACACCAAACGTCCAGAGCGAGATTCCCGTCAACCCGTCCCGCGTCCGACGCAGCACCGGCCGAGCAGTTTCCTCTTCTGATCCCGGCGAACCGCCGTCCCCACCTGTGCGGCGGACCGCAACGGTATTTTTGCAACATCCAACGCCGCAACGGGTTGCGAAATGGATGCGGCGCTGGGGCCGGGGCGGGTTCCGCCAGTGTTAAAGTAATCCGGTCAGGCAATTTCTGCAACCGCTAACGGTTGATCCCGCGGTATCGAGCGTAACTGTGCTGCCGATTGTAACCCCCGCGCGCCGCCGGGGCCGATACAGACAGTGACCCGATTGCCCGGCTCACCCGAACGCCGGCAATGTTTGCCACTCCTGTACGATCCCGTAGAGGCTCGATCATGCGGAAGTCTGTTTTCTGGGGCCTGATTCTGGCCTCCACCCTGCCGGCCCTTGTGGGCTGCAGTCAACATGCGTCGACGGTCCGCGGCCAGTCGCCGCAGGACTGCCCCCCCGGTGCCCAGCCCCATCAGGGCGGGTACGGCACGGGCAGCTACACCGGCTGGGAGCGCGGCTGTCCCTGCCACGGCGACGGCTGCATGGAGATGGAGTCGGGGGCGAACCACCGGTACGTCGAACCGCGCTACCTGCAGTACCCGAATCAGCCCGACATGCCCGCGGTCTACCAGTACCCGTACTACACGCACAAAGGCCCGGACTGCTTCTTCAAGCAGTAGTGGTCGGTCGATCGATCACGCGATTCATCGGAACGCCGCCGGGGAGGACCCGGCTGGCGTTTCGTCGCGCGCTGATCTCGTAAACGGGCGTGGGGTGGGTCTGCCCAACCTACGCCCGAAGAGGGCGCAGGGCGGACCAGCGTTCGACCTGGAGCAGGGCTTCGGGCAGGCTGGCGATGCAGACCGCTTCCACTTCGGTTGCGTTGGGGGCACCGGCCCATGCGACGAGCGCTTCGACTTCGGGCTGAGCGCGCAGTGTCCAACCGGCCGGGGAGGTCGTGCTGTCGACCTGTTCGGCCACGAGGTCGGCGAGCCGCACCACGGCGACGAGCGGTTGAAAGTAGGGGATGACCTCCCGCGGGTCATGGTGGTGGAGCGCGGCAGAGACGAGTTCGGCCGGAGCACCCCACAGATCGAGCAGCGACGCGCCCACCCGACCGTGATCACGATCGGGGGCCAGATCGTCGCCCAGGTCGGCGAGTGCTTCGTGCTCTTCGTGCCAGACAACGCCCAGACGGGCGGCGGGGCTGGCGAGGAGGGCATGGCCTATGTCATGCACAAACCCGGCCAGAAGCGGGTCGCCATGCGGAATCTGGCAAACGCTGCGGGCCAGTTCGCGGGCGAGCCAGCCGGTCAGCATGAGGTGCCGCCAGAGCCGGTCGCGAGCGCGGGCCGGGGGCGCCAGTTCTGAATCGGACGTCGGCGCGTCGAGCAGTTCGGAGAGTGCCAGCCACCAGGCGGCCTGCGTGCAACCCCTGCGGCCAAGCTGGCTGACAGCTTCCACCACTGTTCGTGCGGGAGTGTGCCGCCCCCACACGGGACCATTGGCGAGCGTCAACAGGGTGAGGCGAAGCCGGGGCGATTCCGAAACCCCTTCGATCAGCTCGGACGGCGATAACTGATCGTCGTTGACGGCATTCAGCAGGCCTTCCAGTTCGAGGGAGGGGACCGGCGGCCGTCGCCCGGCGCAGAGCCGCGCCAACAATCCGTCGTGCCAGTCTGCGTGGTCCATCGCTCGATCCGCCGTCCCGAAACCGCTTCCCCTCTGCAGCTTTGATTCTGGACGTTCACTCTGGCCTGCCTGACCAGCGAAAGGCAAGCGGTTTTTCAGGCGAATCGATCGGCCGAGGGCGTGAATAGGGGCTTTGCGGTGTTCTGAGCGCTTCGAAATACGGAGGGGTTCCGGTCTGTGCCATGCTTGCACCGTTTCGGGGCAAGCATGCCGACGGTGAACCGACGGCCCCCGTCACGAGGGACCGCCGATTCGCATTAATTCAAGCGGGAGGAGAGTCGAACGTCGCTGACATGCTTGCCCCGAAACGGTGCAAGCATGGCACACTACGCCGTGTGTGATTTTTGTTCGCAGTTTGGTCGCCGGGAGAGGTTGGTTCGCAAACGGGCGTGGTTTTGGTGGTTATTCGCGGAAGGTGTGGCTTCCTGTCGCTTGCGCGACCCGACCACAGGGTGGTCGGGCCACCCGCGGTATTGGTGTGCTCGGGGTGCGACTGGCGCGGGGTGGCTAAAAGCAGATGGCGTGGGCAACCCCGGAGGGATGCCCACGCCACGGTGTCTTGCGAGGACTGCTAGCAGCCCACAGCGACACAGTCGGCGGCTACTTGGCGAGCGATTTGATCTGGACGTTGCGGAATTCGACCGCATCGCCGTGACCTGCGAAACCGAAGAAGCCCGAGGTGAGGTCTTTTCCCGGATGCGGGGTGTTGGCCATCAACTCGGTGACGGTGGCGAGATCGGTCGTCAGGATCACGTTGCCGTTCAGCTCGACCTTGACGGTTGAGCCAATCACGGTCACTTCCTGGAAGTTCCACTGACCGACCGGACGGAGGTAGCCGCGGGGGGCCGCCGTCATGCCATAGGCCGAGCCGTGGTACTGGCGCGGATCGAGCTTGGCATACTTCGGGTCTTCGTTGTCAAGGACCTGCAGTTCGCACATGCCGAAATAGGCGGGGTCGCCGCCCTTGCCGGGATAGCGGATCGCCAGGCCGTTGTTACCGGCGGGGGGCAGTTTGAATTCGAGTCGGACGGCGAAGTCGGAGTACTCTTTCTCGGTGTGCAGCACGCCGCCCTTGCCTTGCTTGCAGCGGATCGCCCCGTCGACGACTTCGTAGTTGTCGACCGCGCCGGCCCAACCGGCGAGCGAACTGCCATCGAACAGCGAGGTGAAGCCGTCGTTGCCCTTTTCGGCGAGCAGCGCGTTGGCTTCGTCGGTGCCGATCTCACGCACGTAGATGTTCTTCCAGCGGACTTCGTTGCCGTGCGTCTGGAGCTGAACCGGACCTTTGGGGAACAGCGGGCCCTTCTTGTCGAAGTAGTTTTCGAGGATGCCGTGGTCGACGACGAGCTTGTCGTTGAGGTAGACGGTCGTACGGGCACCGACCTGAATGATCCGGAACGTGTTCCACTCGCCGATCGGATTGTCGGCCTTGACGAGAGGATGCTTGGCGCTCGAGGCATCGCCGTTATTCCAGAGGCCGCCCGAGCCTTTGTTCGCGCCCATCTTCCAATAGGATTCTTCGGTCGTGTCCCAGATCTGGACCTGCGGGGTGGCCTTGAGATAGACGCCGCTGTCGCCCTTGGCGATCAGTTTGAAATCGACGTACAGTTCGAAATCGGTGTAGTCCTTCTCGCTCGTCATGTAGGCACCCTTGCCATCGTTGACGAGTTCGCCGTTGTCGACCGTCCAGTGTTCTTTCAGCGTGGCGAGTTCCCCGGCGAGGAATTTCGCCTTGTCTTCGGGGGTCATGGCCGCGAGCTTTTTCAGGTCGAACGTTCCCAGGCCGTACCAGCCGGAGAGGTCTTTGCCGTTGAACAGCGCGGTGAACCCCTCGGGGGGCGTGTTGTCGGCGGCGAACGTGGCCGGGACGAGGAAACAGGAACAGACCAGCGCGGCCGCGAAACAAACCTGACGCATCAAAACACACCTCCGCACGGAACGAAGCGACAGACCACGCGGTCTGTCGGAATCCGACCAATCAACGAGAGCCGATCTTACCAGCGGGCATGGACCGGCGAAACGGTGTGGTGCATGGGAAACGAAACTGCGCCGTCGCGGAGTTCCGCAGTTGCGGTATTTCGAAGGGAGCCGGAAGCGTTAGCGCCCGGAGTTTCGCTCAGACCCACGAACACTCCGTCGACTCTGGGAGTTCACTCCGGTTTGGGCTCGTGAGTCGCAATCTCCACCGGCGGGGGCGTGGGGTAGGCCCACATCTGCAGGACTTCGACCATGATGGAGAAGGCCATTGCGAAGTAGACGTAGCCTTTGCCGATCTTCTGGTGGCAGCCTTCGGCCACGAGCAGTGCCCCGATCATGATCAGGAACGCCAGCGCCAGGATTTTGATGGCCGGATGCCGTTCGATGAAGCGCACGATCATGCCGGAAAGTGCCAGCATGATGCCGACCGAGACGAGCACAGCGGCGACCATGATCTGGATGTGCTGAGTCAACCCGACCGCGGTGATTACCGAATCGAGTGAGAAGACGACGTCGATCATCACGACTTGCGCCAGAACAAATCCCAACGTCACTTTGCGGGGCGGCACTCCCGTGTGGGCTTCCTGGGCCGAGGCGACCTTGTGGTGAATCTCGTAGGTCGCTTTGAACAGCAGGAACAGGCCGCCCAGGATCAGGATCAGGTCTTTGCCGGAGATCGCCAGTCCGGCAATGGTGAAGAACGGGGCGGTCAGCTTCATCACCCAGGTGATGGAAAACAGGAGCGCCAGCCGCGACACAACGGCCAGAAGGATGCCCAGGGTGCGGGCTTTGTCACGCTGCTCGGGGGGGAGTTTGCCCGCGAGAATCGCAATGAAAATGATGTTGTCGATCCCGAGAACGATCTCGAGGGAGGTGAGCGTCAGGAAGGCGATGAGACCTTCGGGCGTGAACAGGTGCGACACGCGACCACTCGTTTCTTGTCTGTGATGACGGAGGGTGATGGAGGTGCCGGGGCGGCGAGGCTGCGCTGGGCGAGGGGATGATAGCGAGTTGTTGGGGGCGGGTGAGCGCTGGGAAGCGTCGCGGCTTCCGCTACGAAGACGGGGAAGCGTCACCGCTTCCGCTACAGGACTCGGGGAAGCGTCACCGCTTTCGCTACAGGACGGGGACTGGGCGCGGGGAGGCAAAGAATTCGCGAAAGACCGCGAGGATCCTTGGGATCCTGCGGTCTCTCACGGGCGGGAATTGGGGTGGGATGTCTGGAGGGGGGTGGCCCGTTTCTCAGGCGGGCCGGCGGGATCTGGATCGGCAGCCGCTCCGCAAAAACCGTTCGCCCCGCGTACGGAGTGCCCGCAAGCGAGGCTTGCGGAACGGCGATTTTCGTGTTTGGCGTCTGTGACTCAGACTGGACCTTTGGGAATGCATTCCCCGTGCCAGATCGTGCAGCCACTGACGAAACCGGGACAATTTGCCGGTCAACAAGCCAGATCGAGCGTGAATTCAGTCGAAAATTCGTGTGCGGCGTGGTCGAAAAATGACCGCGACGTTTGCGGGGAGGAATGATTGGGTCGCACTGACTTTGCAAATCCTGCAAACTTTCCTGCAGAGGGGGAATAGGTAGTCTGGGGGTGAGTTCAGTGATCTCGGCTCACCTCCGGGCGCTAACGCTTCCGGCTCCCCCGATTGGGGCGGCGGTCTAAAAGGAGTGGTCCAGAAGCGGTTGTCCAGAAATGGACGACTGCGACCGTGCGTCAACCGATCGAGCGTGCCCCTGTACAGCGCTTTTTCCGGCGCGGTATACTTCGGTGATCAAGGATTTCCGTGGAACCGTGCGGGGCGACGTGTTCGTGCCAGCACTGGTTTGTCTTGAGTTGTCGCCGCCTTTTTTCGATCCGGGCGTTGTGACTGACATTCTGCCACCAATCGCCGACTCGACCGGCCGATCGCGCATCAACAGGCTCGCGGCGGTCTGGTTCGTGGTCTGTGCGGCGGCGGCCGCCTCGGCCGATGCGTCGTGTGGGGACCACGTGCGTTTGGGGCGAGGCGTGGCGACGGGACGGAGTGAGTTCTCGACGACCACGGAGCTGGCGACGCATTCGCCGCAGTCAAAAGTTAATGGATCTCCGAGGCGGTCACTGGACAGGGCCGATCCGCTTCCGGACGGGGCCGCGCCGTTCGGTCCGTGCTGGAGCGGTCTCTGTCGTCGTCTGCCTGCGGGGCCGGTCTCGGGCAGCCCGGTTGACCGTGGGACGCTGAGTTTGCGTGAAACCACGTGGGCGGCGCTTCTGGTGTGGGATCGACAGGGGCAACGAGCGGATCAGACGGTCCGACGTGGTCCTGCCACGGACGTGGGGCTGGAGGGAATCGATCGGCACCCCCCGCAGACTCCTCCTCCGAATCTGGGGTGATTGGACCGGGCTGATTGGACCGGGCGGATTGGCCGCGTTGTCGACGAATCGCAGGTCAAGCGATCGAAGTCCGTGGCGACGCCCGTGCGTTGACCGTCCGGAGAGGCAGGAGAGGGCGTGCGGGTGCCGGGTGATGGCGCTCGTTTCTTCAGTCGGCCTGACGACTGCTCTGCCGAGTCGCCGAGGTGACGTGCGTTCGCCCGCTCTTTTGACGCATGTCGTCTGCCTGGCTGCCGTTTTGACGTCTGTCTGACTGCGGTTCTCCAAATTGCCGTCTGAATTTGTTTCTGTTCGCCCGATCGTCGCACTTCTTTCTTCCGCGACCGGGTTGCTGCCTTCCGCGAGGTGCCTGATGTCTGCCGAAACTCCCTCTCTTTCGGAATCACCGGGTGACATTGTCCCGGAGACTCCCAAGCCACGGCCCGTCTACGTGCGCGCGGTGCGGGGGCGGATGAAGGGGCTTTTGTTTGCCGTGTTCGCGCTGGTGGCGCTGCTTTCGGCGAACTCGGCGTACCTTGGGGCGATCACGGGGCTGGAGTATGCGACGAAGCAGGTCTACCAGAACTACTTCTATCAGGTGATGTTCCTGGCCCATCTGGTGCTGGGGCTGGTGCTCGTGCTGCCGTACCTGGGGTTTGGCGGCTGGCACATGGTCACCTCGTGGAACCGCAAGAACAAACGGGCGATCCGGATGGGATATGCGCTGTTCGCGGTGGGGATTGTCGTCCTCATCTCAGGCGTGCTGTTGATGCGGGTGGGCGGGTTTGACCTGAAACAGCCGCAGGCGCGTGCGGTGGTTTACTGGGCGCATGTGGCGGCTCCGTTTGTCTGCGTCTGGCTGTATTGGCTGCATCGGCTGGTCGGGCCGCGGATTCAATGGAAGGTGGGGGCGGGGTTTGCGCTGGCGACCGCGCTGGTCGTGGGGGCAATGGTCGGGCTGCATTCGCAGGACCCGCGGCAGTGGAATGTCTCGGCTCCGAAGAGTGGTGACCAGTACTTTCAGCCCTCGCTGGCCCGGACGTCCACGGGGAATTTCATTCCAGCCGAAACGCTGATGATGGACGAGTACTGCCTGAAGTGTCATCAGGATGCGTACAAGGGCTGGTTCCACAGCTCGCATCATTTCAGCTCGTTCAACAACCCGGCGTACCTTGCCAGTGTGCGGGAAACGCGCGAGGTGGCGCTCAAGCGGGATGGCAGCGTGCAGGCCTCGCGGTGGTGCGCGGGCTGTCACGACCCGGTGCCGTTTCTTTCCGGGGCGTTTGATGATCCGAAGTTCGATGACGTCAAACATCCGACGGCGCATGCGGGGATCACCTGCACGGTCTGCCATGCCATCACGCATGTGAACAGCACGAAGGGGAACGCCGATTTTGTGATTGAAGAGCCTACGCACTACCCGTTTGCGACGAGCGACTCGCCGCTGTTGCAGTGGGTGAACGAGACGCTGGTGAAGGCGAAGCCGAGCTTCCACAAGCAGACCTTCCTCAAGGAATTTCACAAGACGGAGGAGTTCTGCTCGACCTGTCACAAGGTCCATCTGCCCAAAGAACTGACGAACTACAAGGAGTTTCTCCGTGGGCAGAACCACTACGACACGTACCTGTTGAGCGGGGCCTCGGGGCATGGGGCGCGGGCGTTTTACTATCCGGAGACCGCGTTCGAGAACTGCGCGGCCTGTCACATGCCGCTGCAGCCTTCCAGTGATTTTGGTGCCCGGTTGTTTGCCGGCGCGAAGTCGCCTTCGATCCACGACCACTTCTTCCCGGCCGCGAATACCGGGGTGGTGTCGCTGCGACCGGAGGACCCAGCGGTGCGGGCGGAGGTGATCCGTCGGCATCAGGAGTTTCTGCAGGGGATCACGCGGGTCGACATTTTCGGCGTGAAAGAGGGCGGGGGGATTGATGGGCGACTCGTGGCGCCGCTGCGGCCGACGGTGCCCTCGCTGAAGCCGGGGTCGAGGTATCTGCTGGAGACGGTGGTGCGGACGCTGAAGATCGGGCATCCGCTGACGCAGGGAAC
>JAIXZD010000025.1 GCA_027489895.1 Planctomycetaceae bacterium | reverse complement strand
TGTGAGTCAACCCCATCGCCCGTCGATACCCGGTCCCGGGCTTGAGCCAGAAGCGCTGGCGGGACGGTTCGCGGAGCTTCGGGATTACCTGCGCTGGTCGCGGGAAGATGATGCCGCGGTGGTCACCCTTCGCGAGGTATTGCTGCCCAGAGCGGAGAGTTTTGTTGACGACTTTTACGCGGAGTTGATGCGGCATCCCGACGCTTCGGCGGTGCTCACGGGAGGAGCTGAGCAGATTGCTCGCCTCAAGGGGAGCCTGATCCGGTGGCTGAAAGAGTTGTTGGGGGGCGAATACGATCGCGCGTACGCGGGGCGTCGATGGCAGGTGGGTTACCAACATGTCCGCATCGGCCTGGATCAGGCGCTGGTGGGTGCGGCGCTGGGCCGCTTGCGGATCGTCATGGCCGCCCACCTGGTCAAAGCCTGCCAGGATGATCCGCTACGACTGAGCGCGCTGGCCGTCACCTTGCACAAACTGCTCGACCTCGACCAGATCCTGATTCAGTCGGCATACGACTCGGAATTGCAGCGAACGCGGCGGCAGGAGGACGAACACCGCCTCAGGCAGTTGGTGGATCGCATTCCGGTGCCGGCGATTCATGTGACGGGAGATCGGATGCACCTTAACGGGGCCGCCGAACAGGTCACCGGTTATGACCAGGGCGAAATCGCGTCGCTGGAGGACTGGGGGCGCGTCACACGGTCGGACGAAGCTCCCGGAGTCAATGCAAGGTGGGTCTTGACGCGGCGCGATGGCGGGCAGAGAACGCTCGAAGTGTTGCCGTTTCGCTCACGGTCGGACGAAGTCTGGCTGTTGAACGACATCACCGACGCCGACCTGGCCCGTATGAAGGCTCTGCAGTCGCATCGCCTGGCTTTGATTGGACAGATGATCACGACGCTGGCGCATGAAGCCCGAAACGCCTTGCAGCGGATTCGGGTGTCGACGGAGACGCTGGAACTGGAATTGGAAGAGCGCGCCGATCTGGCTCCCGTGCTGACCCGACTGGGAGCGGCTCAGGACGATCTCAAAACATTGTTTGACGAGGTCCGGAACTACGCGGCCCCCCTGACGTTGTCACGGGGAGAGGCACGGCTCTGCGATCTGGCGAAGCGAGCGTGGGACAGCCTGGTCGAATCGCGACGGGGGCGGCGGGCGGAGTTGCGGTGCGAACCGGTGTCGGGAGATGGGGTTGGGACATGGGATCGATTTCGGCTCGAGCAGGTGTTCCGAAACCTGTTCGAGAATTCTCTCGCCGCCTGTTCCGATCCCGTGGAGATTTTGGTGACGTGCCAGGAAAGGGCGGTCGACGGTGAGCCGATGGTCGAAGTGTCGGTCCGCGACAACGGTCCAGGTCTGCCCGAGCCGATCCGGGAACGTGTCTTCGAGCCTTTTTTCACGACGAAGGCGAAAGGGACCGGGTTGGGCATGGCAATTGCGGAACGAATCATCACCGCGCATGGCGGAAAGATCGAAACAGGTTTCCCGGCGAAGGGGGCCGAATTCCGTCTGTGGCTTCCAAAGCACTCGCCGGAACGCTGACTCCTTCGGTCGGGATCTCTGGAAGAGCCGATCGGACGGGTGGGAATCTCCCCGGAAGGTTGCGGCAATGTGACACGGCCGGCCGGGGTTTTCCGGGGGCCGCCTGCAAACCGCGGCAAGGGTTACCCGTGCCGCGGCGTGGAGGAGATTGGGTTCCGACACTCATCAACGAGTCGACTATGCGGCAACATCTCCGAATCATCGTGGCGGACGACGAACCAGAGATTCGGGAGCATTTCCAACGTCTGCTGGAACGACTGGGGCACGATGTGGTGGCCACGGTCGACAATGGTCGCGCGCTGGTTTTGGAGTCTTGCCGGTTGAATCCCGACCTCGTGATCTCGGATGTCCGCATGCCTCAACTCGATGGTGATGAAGCGGTTCGGGAGATTTGGCAAACCCACCCGATCCCGGCGATCCTGGTCTCGGCCTATGTCGTGCCCGAACCGTCGGCCGACGCCCTGCGGCGCTGGTCGTACTTGTGCAAACCGGTGCGGCGCGGGGATTTGGAAGCGGCGATTTTGGCGGCGGTGCCCGAGTAAGAACCGGCGCGCGGCGTCTATGGCACTGCTCGCAGATCGTGGCGTGCCAGGAGACCGTCGGATTGATTTTCGAACACGTATTTTTAAACGCCGACGGGACCTGTCCCCGACCTGACCCGTTCGCGATTGTGGCTTTACCGGTCCAGTCCAAACCTCACCGGAAACCCCGGAATGACCGCTCTTGCGGAACGACGCACCTGTGATTTGCTGCTGGTCGACGACGACGTCGAGATCCGGACGGGGATCGCGCGGAATCTGGAGTGCCTGGGCTACCGGGTGGTGCAGGCGGACTCTCTGGCGCTGGCGGTCGAGACGCTGAAATCACGCGAGATATCGGTCGCCATCGTTGATCTGGTGCTGCCTGACGGTTCCGGGGCCGACCTGCTGGAGCGGATCCGGGCGGGGGATCGGGACGAGTGCGGCATCATCATGCTGTCCGGTCAGGGAACGATCAGCGTGGCGGTGGAGTCGATGAAGCGCGGCGCCGCCGACTTTCTCACCAAACCGGTGAAACTGCCGGAGATCGACGCGGCAATCCAACGCGTGCTGGAAAACGTGCGGCTGAAGCGAGAGAACGAGCGGCTCCGCGAACTGATTCGTCAGAATCGCGGCGCGGCATCGATCGTGGGAGACTCGCCGCCCATGCGCGAACTGTGGCGATTGGTCGAACGGGTCGCGCCCACGGACAAGCCGGTGTTGATTCAGGGGGAAAGCGGGACGGGCAAGGAACTTGTGGCGCGAGCCATCGCGGATGCCAGCCCACTGCGCGATCAGCCACTGGTCACGGTGAACTGTGCGGCGCTACCGGAATCGCTGCTGGAAAGCGAGTTGTTTGGCCACGAAAAAGGGGCATTCACAGGCGCCCTGTCGGCGAAGCCAGGGCTGTTCGAAGTGGCGGACGGGGGGACGCTGTTCGTCGACGAAATTGGGGAATTGGCTCCGAGTCTGCAAGCCAAGCTGTTGCGCGTTCTGGAAGACGGGTCACTGCGACGGGTGGGTTCGATCAAGCAGCGCCAAGTCCGCGTGCGGTTACTTGCGGCGACAAACAGGGACCTGTTGGAGGAGGTGAAGCAGGGCCGATTTCGCGAGGATTTGTACTATCGGATCAACGTCCTGACCTTGACGTTGCCCCCGCTGCGGGCACGGTTTGGAGATATCGAGCCGCTGGTGGGGCATTTCGTCGGCCCCGACTGGCAGCTTGAGCCTGGACTGCTGGAGCGACTGTCGGCGTATCCGTGGCCCGGGAACGTCCGCCAACTGAAGAACTCGATCGAACGGGCGAAGATTCTGGCGACCGATCACGTGTTGGAATGGGGCAATTTTCCGCCGGAAATCACCGCGTTTGAGGCTGCGGGGGCAGGGCTTCCACCCCGCGAGCCGGCGACCCCGCCGCCCGGGCCTGAGTCCGAGGTTGAGACGACGTTACCCGTTGGCCCGGTGGGGCTGAGTGAGGCGAATCGGCACCTCGTGTTACGTGCCTATCGCGAAGCCCATGGGAACAAGTCGCAGGCGGCCAAGTCTTTGGGCGTGACACGCCGCACGCTGTACCGGCTGCTGGAGAAGTACGGCATCGAGTGAGTTTCCTGGCGGACTGTTGGTCCGGGCGCATCGCGATCTGACGGCGGCGAAATGGACGTTGGTATGCGCGCGGGTGTGCGGAATCGCACTGAAGCGCGCTAAACCGCACAGGGTGGCGAGGCCACGACAACGCTCCCCTGGCGTCGCGGCCAATCGGATGCGGCCACGTGTTGCTTGTGCCTGTGGGGCGGGACGACCGTTGCGGGGCGGAACTGCGCGGAACGACCGACAGGAGCAGGCACTCAACTGCGACCAATCGCCACACCCGCGCGTGGCGGTACGCGAGTTGCCAAATGAGGGGCTGACAAGAGGGAGCCTGCACGCCGAACACTCCCCGCGCGGCCAGCCGCGTTCATGGGTCAGGCGATTACTTATTCACGGATCGAAATGTCCACGCCCGCCCTGTCCGCGCCGCGCCCGTCGTCCGAATCCTCTGCTGTTCGATCGAACGTTCCCCTGGGACTCGAAGAGTTCCGGTATGACGATGCGATCGTCCGCGCCTTCTCGCTGGCGACGATCATCTGGGGGATTGTGGGGATGCTGGTCGGGCTGATCGTGGCCCTGCAACTGGTGCTTCCCGTCCTGAACTTCGGCTGGACGTTCACGTCGTTCGGCCGACTCCGCCCGCTGCACACGAACGCGGTCATCTTCGCGTTCGGAGGGAACGCAATTTTTGCGGCGGTGTATTACTCAACCCAACGGCTGTGCAAGGCCCGGATGTGGAGTGACGGGTTGTCCTGGGCTCACTTCTGGGGGTGGCAGGCGATCATCGTGTCGGCGGCCGTCACCTTGCCGTTGGGCATCACCCAGGGGAAGGAATACGCGGAACTCGAATGGCCGATCGACATCGCGATCGCGGTGGTCTGGCTGGGGTTCTTCGGCGGCAACTTTCTGATGACCCTGCTGAACCGGCGGGAACGTCATCTGTACGTGGCTCTGTGGTTTTACATTGCGACGATCGTCACGGTTTCGCTGCTGCACGTCTTCAACAATCTCGTCGTTCCGACGGGGCTGTTCAAAAGCTACTCGATCTACGCGGGCGTGCAGGATGCCTTCATGCAGTGGTGGTACGGCCACAACGCGGTGGCGTTCTTTTTGACGACGCCGTTCCTGGGGTTGATGTATTACTTCCTGCCCAAGGCGGCGGAGCGGCCGGTGTTCTCCTATAAATTGAGCATCATTCACTTCTGGTCGCTGGTGTTCATCTATATCTGGGCCGGGCCGCACCACCTGCACTATTCCGCGATGCCGGAATGGTGCACGACGCTGGGCATGCTGTTCTCCGTGATGCTGTGGATGCCCTCCTGGGGAGGGATGATCAACGGGTTGCTGACGCTGCGCGGGGCGTGGCACAAGGTGACCGTCGACCCCGTCCTCAAGTTTTTCGTCGTGGGGATCACGTTCTACGGCATGGCGACGTTCGAAGGCCCGCTCCTGTCGGTCAAGTCGGTCAACGCGCTGTCGCACTACACGGACTGGACGATCGCCCACGTGCATAGCGGCGCGCTGGGCTGGAACGGAATGATGACGTTCGGAATGCTGTACTGGCTGCTCCCCCGAATCTTTCAGACAAAGCTGTGGAGCACGAAGCTGGCGGAGTGGCACTTTTACATTGGCACAGTCGGAATCCTGTTGTACATCGTGCCGATTTATGTGGCCGGTTTGACGCAGGGGCTGATGTGGCGGGCGATCACGGAAACCGGGCAGCTTGCCAATCCGGATTTCGTCGAGACGGTTCGCGTGCTGATGCCGATGTATTGGCTGCGCATTCTGGGGGGGACATTGTTCCTCGCGGGGATGGGGATGCTGGCGGTGAACTGGGTGATGACCTGGCTCTCTCGTCCGGCTGTGTACGACGAACCGGTCTACCAGGCGGCTCCTCTGGAGCGCGGTTACGTCGATCCTCCGGAGGAACCGTCGCGGCTGAAGGCGGTGCTCAACGTCGCCAAGAGGCTGGACGTCTGGTCTCGGATGGGCTGGCACCGACGCTGGGAACGATTGCCGGTGACGCTGACGGTGTGGGTGACGATCGCCGTCGTCGTGGCGTCACTGTTCGAGATGATTCCCACGTTCCTGATTCGATCGAACGTGCCGACGATCGCGACCGTAAAGCCGTACACTCCCCTCGAACTGGCGGGCCGCGACTTGTATGTCGCCAACGGTTGTTACAACTGCCACTCACAAATGATTCGGCCGATTCTGGCGGAAACGAAGCGATACGGCGAATACTCCAAGCCGGGCGAGTTCATCTACGACCGGCCGTTCCAGTGGGGGTCTCGAAGAATCGGGCCCGATGTGGCACGGGAAGGGGGGCGGCAGTCGCACCTGTGGCACCTGATCCATTTCCGTAATCCCACGGAACTGGTCAAGGATTCGATCATGCCGGCGTATCCCGAATTCGAAAGCACGCTCCTGAACTTCAAGACGATTCAGGAACGGGTGAATGCCGTCGCGTATCTGGGCGCTCCGTACCAGCGGGAGTTGACGGAAGCGGAGTCGATGGCCCGGGACCAGGGGATGCTGATTGCGGCGGAGATCGTCAGGCAACAGGGTCCGGCCGGGCTGGAGGACAAGCAGGTCATTGCGCTGATTGCGTACCTGCAACGGCTGGGGACGGATCTCACGACTCCTTTGCCTGCGAAGACTCCGGAGGAAGCGCCGGTCAAGGCCCCGTTGGCGCGGCTGGAATAGCTCTGAAGAGAATGGAATCTATGGGCGGACACCTCAAGCTGACTTGTGGCCGCGGCTGACGACACGGGAAAGAACACCCCGGCGGAATACCGAATCATGATTAAAGACGTCCTGTGCGAACTGGATTACTCGTTTTTTGCGGAGACAGCGTTGTTGCTGTTTTTCTGCAGTTTTCTGGGGATTCTCGCAAACACCTTGTGGTCGAACCCGGAAGCCATTTCGCGGCAGGCGGAGCTTCCGCTCCGTGATGGCGAATCCGTGAGCCGCTGACGTCGCACCACCGCGGCAGACCGAGCCCCCTGGCCGAATGGTCGGAAAGGATGAACGAGGACATTCGATGAGCGCAGAACCGACCGACAGCACCAATCTCACGGGCCATTGTTACGACGGCATCGAGGAGTATGACAATCCGCTGCCCCAATGGTGGGTGTGGTTGTTCATCCTGCCGATCGTGCTCTCCCCGTTTTACTATGTCTACTATCACTTCGGAGTCGAGGGGCGCTCGATCCATGATGATTACAAAACCGCGGTGGCGGACAACCTGCGGCAGCAGTTCGCGGAACTCGGAGAACTCAAGCCCGACCGCGACACGTTGTTGAAGTATCTCGACGACAAGCGGTGGCTGGCCGTTGGGGAATCCGTGTTCAAAACACAGTGCGTTTCGTGTCACGGCACGAACGGGGAAGGGAAAGTCGGACCCAACCTCTGCGATGACATATGGAAGAACGTGTACCAGATCGAGGATGTGACCAAGGTGGTCGCGAATGGCGCGGCCGGTAAGGCGATGCCCGCGTGGGGCGCCCGCCTGCATCCCAATGAACTGGTTCTTGTTTCTTGCTATGTCGCGTCGCTGCGGGGGACGTCGCCGCCCGGGCCGGTCCGTCCGCCGGAAGGGAAGGCCATTCCTCCCTGGAAGCCGTGAGCGCTGGGTTGACGAATCAATGTCGTGGCGGCCAATGACAATTCGAATTCATGAACCATGATTTCTGCTCGTCTTGTCGGGCAGGCATTCAACAAGAACCGTCATGCCTGACATCCTCGAGTCCCCCGAACATGTGCTGTCAACTCTCGAACGCGACGGTTCGCGGAGGTGGCTGTACCCGCGCGTGTCGCCGGGTTGGTATTGGCGGGCGCGTCGAGTCGTCGGGGTCCTGCTGATCGCGCTGTTCGTGCTGCTGCCGCACTGGAGAGTCGGAGGTAAGCCGGCACTGCTTCTGGATGTGCTGCATCGACAGTTCACGTTTTTTGGAATCACGTTCCTGCCGACCGACACACTGTTGCTCGCGCTGTTGATGGTGAGCGTGTTCCTGACGGTGTTTCTGGCGACGGCCCTGTTTGGGCGGGTGTGGTGCGGCTGGGCGTGCCCTCAGACGGTGTACATGGAGTTCGTCTATCGCCCGCTGGAACGGTTGTTTGACGGAGCTCCGGGACAATCGAACCGCCGGTCGGTTGTTCGGCAAGTCGCCAAGTATGCGACGTATCTCGCGATTTCCGCAGCGCTGGCGCACACGTTTCTGGCGTACTTCGTCGGAGTCGACCGGCTCAAGGTCTGGTTGACGCAGTCTCCGCTCGAGCACACGGGACCCTTCGCGGTGATGGCGATCACGACCGGACTGATGATGTTCGACTTCTGTTTCTTTCGCGAACAATTGTGCCTGGTCGCCTGTCCGTATGGACGGTTCCAATCGGTGTTGCTTGATCGCGGCTCGCTGATTGTTGCTTACGATCGGAACCGCGGGGAACCGCGGGGCAAACGGGGACCGTCGTTGCCGATCCTCCCCGACCAGCCGCAGGGAGCTTGCATCGACTGCGGGTTGTGCGTGCGAACCTGCCCGACCGGAATCGACATTCGGGACGGACTACAAATGGAGTGTGTGCATTGCACCCAGTGCGTCGATGCGTGCGATGAAATCATGGACCGGGTGGGACAGCCGCGCGGACTGATTCGTTATGCCTCCCAGAACGAAGTTGAGGGGAAGCCGACCGGAAGGTTCCGAGCGCGTTTGGTGGTGTATCCGGTGTTGCTCCTGGCAGCCGTGGGCACGCTCGTCGGACTGATTGCTACGCGGTCGCCCGTGGATGTGACGGTGCTCCGGGGACAGGGCATGCCGTTTTCTGTCACCGAAGAGGGGACGATCCAAAACGGGTTGCGGGTCAAGCTGGTCAATCGCTTGGATCGTCCCGTGATGTTGAGGATTCGCGTGACGGGGACCCGCGAACCGGTCGAGTTCGATACACAGGACACGGTGGTCCGGCTCGAGGTAGGCGGGGTGGCGACGCAGCCGGTGCTCGTCACGGCGCCCCGTTCGCTGTTTGTGACCGGACGGGCTGACGCGAGGATCGTGGTCTCGGACGACACCGGCTGGGAAAGGGACGTTGCATGTCGACTTCTGGGACCCTGACTCCATTGGTGCCCTCGCTCCACCCCCACTCTCCGGGACCGCATGGCAACAGCAACGCCAAGAGCGTGTGCCATAAGGGGGGCTGGGCGCATTGGGTGTGGCCAGGGCTGGTCTGTGCGCTGCTCGGAGCGCAGGTGGGCCTGGGGGTTGTGGCCGTGACGCTCGCGACCGCGGACCCGGCCTGGCGGGTGGTGCCGCATTATCACGAACAGGCGCTGCGGTGGGACGGTGTGATGGCCGCTCGAGCCGCGAGCGATCGATTGGGGTGGGACGTTTCCATTTCTCCGGAAGAGGCGACCACCCCAGGGGGGCCGCGGTCGGTTGTGGTGACGCTCGTCGACGGAGAGGGCCGGCCCGTGGACGGGGCCACGCTGACGGTCGAATTGTGGCACCATGCCCGGCCCGGCGAGGTGACCACCATCGTTTGTCCGCAGTCGGCTGTTCCCGGTCGATACATCGGAGACGCACGGCTGAATCGGTCTGGGCTGTGGCAGGTCGAGATTGCGGCTCGGCGGCATGAGCAACTGTTCGCCAAGTCGCTCGTCGTCGACTGGACGTTCCCGTCCCGGA
Source organism: Planctomycetaceae bacterium (assembly GCA_027489895.1). Lineage (GTDB taxonomy): Bacteria > Planctomycetota > Planctomycetia > Planctomycetales > Planctomycetaceae > JAIXZD01. Next base: position 9,463 of record JAIXZD010000025.1, on the reverse strand, counting down.
CAGCGAAATCCGCGTCCGCGACGACGGCCAGACACGATCCGGCAACGCAGGGACCCCGGATCGGCCAGTTCCCTGAGCCTCCCCATTCGAACTCTCCCGCGTCTTCCGAGGCGACGTCATTGTGACTCCGGTCCTGTTGTCGAGCGTTATCCTGGCCAGTCTGATCGGCAGCCCACACTGCGCGGGCATGTGCGGGCCGTTCGTGATGCTGGCCTGCGGGTCGCGGGGCGATTCCAGGCGGATGTCGCTGACGGGCTATCACGCGGGGCGCCTGACGACGTACCTCGTGCTGGGGGCGATCGCGGGACAGGCGGGGCAAACGATTACGCGGACCGGCGCCTGGTTGGGGGTCTCCCAGTTGGCGACGATGCTCGCGGGGATCGGCATGCTGTTGGCGGGCGTGATTGCGATCCTGCGATTGCGGGGAATCGTGCTGCCCCATCCGCGGTTGCCGAGCGGTGTCTCGTACGCGATTCAGGGAGTGTTTCGGACGACGGCGCGCTGGCCGACGGTGGCGCGGGCATTCGCGGTTGGTCTGGCGACCACGTGGTTACCGTGCGGCTGGCTCTATGCGTTTGTGCTGGTCGCGGCGGGGGCTGGTTCGATGGCGGGGGCGATCGGCGTGATGACGGCGTTCTGGATCGGGACGCTGCCGATGCTGAGCGTTGTGGCCTGGGGCGCCACGCTTGCCGGAACGCGATGGCGCGCGGCGGTGCCGTGGGTTTCCGCAGTGGTGATGATTGCCGCCGGGGCGCACCTGTTGACCACCCGCGCCCATGCGGACCTGGCGACACTGAATCGAGCCACGGTCCCATCCGACAGTGTGGCTGAACGTTTAGAACAGGCTCGAACCACTCGTCCACCGTGCTGCCATGCCCGCTGAATTCTCGTCCGCCGTTCTCGACGCCGAACCCGCCACAGTCCGACCGGGCGAAGCGGTTGAGTGCGCTCATTGTGTGCTTCCTGTTCCTCCGGGGCTGATTGCTGTTGAGCGTGACCGCCAGTTCTGTTGTCACGGCTGCGAGGCGGCGTACGAGCTGATCCACGGGACCGACCTTGCGGGTTACTACGCGATCTGCGAGCAACTCGACACGCATCCGCCGCAAGCCGTGGAACTGTCGGACAGCTGCGAAGAGTTCGACCATCCGGCGTTCATCGAGCGGCACGTGCGGATGCTTCCGGACGGACGATGCGAGGTGCGGTTACTTGTCGATGGAATCCACTGCGCGGCGTGCGTGTGGCTGCTGGAGAAGCTCCCGCGATTGCTGCGCGGCGTTGTGTCGGCACGGGTCGACCTCGCCCGGCGCGTGGCGCGGGTTCAATGGGATGCGGACGCAGTGTCGCTGTCGACGATCGCTAGACGGTTGCGAAGCCTTGGGTATGCGGCGCGACCGGCGGGAGGCGACGCGGAGAGCGACGGGTTCCACCAAGCGAATCGTCGGCAGCTCGTCCAACTGGCGATCGCGGGGGCGTGCGCGGGGAACGCGATGTTGCTGGCGGTGGCGATGTACGCGGGGTGGTTCTCGGGGATTGCGGACGATCATTCGCGCCTGCTGCGACTGGCGAGCGCCGTCCTGGGGACGGTCTCCCTGCTGGGGCCGGGGGCGACGTTTTACCGGGGGGCGTGGAACGCTCTTCGCACCAGGACCCCGCACATGGACATCTCGCTGTCGCTGGGACTGGCGGCCGGGGGACTGATGGGGCTGGTCAATACCTGGCGCGGAACAGGGGAAATCTACTTTGATTCGCTCTGCATGCTGGTGTTCGTCCTGCTGACGGGCCGGTACATGCAGTTTCGGCAGCAACGTCGCGCGGCGGAACGGGTTGCCGTCTTGCGCGGCCTCGTGCCGTGTATCGCTTCGCGAATCAATGGCGAAGGGCGCGTGGAACGCGTCCCGGTCGAGGCGCTTGTGGTCGGCGATCTGGTCGAAGTGCGAGTGGGAGACGCGTTGCCCGCGGACGGCACGGTGGTCTCGGGGACGACGCAACTCGACGAGTCGCTGTTGACCGGCGAGTCGGCGGGAGTCCGCGTTGCGGACGGCGATTCCGCTCCGGCCGGTGCGATCAACCTGACCGCGCCGATCCGGCTGCGTGTGGTGTCGACCGGGCACGAGACCCAGGTTGGACGGCTGTCGGCGCTCGTTGAGGCGGCTTCGCTGTCGCGGACACCGCTGGTCGAACTGGCGAATCGAGCGTCGGGTGTGTTCCTGATCGTGGTGCTCGTCGTGGCTGCGGGCACCCTCGCGGCGTGGTGGCCGACAGGTGTGGACCAGGCGGTTGATCACACAATCGCCCTGTTGATCGTGGCCTGTCCGTGCGCGCTGGGCTTGGCGACACCGCTCACGATCGCCGTGGCGAGCGGCCAGGCGGCGCGGCGCGGAATTCTGATCCGGAGTGGAGACGTGTTCGAGCTCCTGTCGCGGCGCGGGACGATCTGGCTGGACAAGACTGGAACTCTCACCACGGGCGACCTGTCTCTTCGGAGTTTTCATGGAGACCGGTCGGTTGCCCCCTTCGTGCGAACGCTCGAGGAGGGAATCGCTCATCCGGTTGCTCGAAGTTTGGCGCGAACCCTGGGTTGCCTGACTGCGAGGGACGGGCTTTCCGAACCCAGCCCGCTTCCGGACGAGTTCCAGTACTTCCCGGGTTTGGGTGTGGCGGGGCGATTTGGCGACATGCGAATCGAGTGTGGTTCGCGCCGCTGGTTGGAATCGCGCGGGGCCGACATGTCGGCGGTTGAGCTCTGGCTCGCCGATTCCCCCGCCGCCGCGACAACGATTCATGTCTCGCGAGACGGTCGTGTCGTGGCGACGTTCCTGCTGGGAGATGCGCCGCGCGACGAGGCCCGCGACACCGTCACGGCATTACAACAGGCGGGTTGGCGGGTGGGGATGTTGTCGGGCGACCAATCGGACATCGCCCGTGCGGTGGCGCGGGACGTCGGAATCGAACCGTCGCGCGTGATCGCGGGCGTGTTGCCGGAAGAGAAGCTCGAGGTGATCCGACGCACCTCGGAAACGGAGCAGGTGGTGATGGTGGGTGACGGCGTCAACGACGCGGCGGCGCTGGCGGCGGCCGATGTGGGAATCGCCGTGCAGGGGGGCGCGGAAGCGAGCCTGCGCGCGGCCAAGGTGTATCTGACCCAACCGGGACTGGGCTCCCTCACTGAACTGCTGGCGGGGAGCGACCGGGCGATGCACGCCATTCGCCGAGGCCTGGCCTTATCATTCGCCTACAACATCACGGCGGTGACGCTCGCGGCCTGTGGAATGGTGACGCCCCTTCTGGCGGCGGTCCTGATGCCGCTCAGCTCGCTCTCGGTCATCGCGTTGGCGACGATGCAGCGTGCCTTTCCCCATTCGTCGACGATGGCAACGAATGGGAGCAGACCATGAGCGTCCTGTACATCGCATTGCCCGCAGCGTTGCTCCTGGGAGGGGCTGCGGTGGCTGCGTTCGTGTGGGCGGTTCGTTCCGGACAGCTCGACGAGCTGGAGACTCCGCCATTTCGAGCGGTCTTCGAAGACCCGCCCCGGCCGCGCGAGTGAACGCGTTTTTGACGTGCTTGCGGCCAAGGCGACGCGGGACGGGAAGCGATCGCATCGATCGTCGGCCGGAGAACCGCAGCTTCCCGAAGTTGAACGCTACGATGTGACGCGTTGAAGAGCAGAAAAAAACAGAGCGAGTCGACCGAGCAGACGTGCACCGCTCCGCTAGGTCGACTCGCTCTGTTTTTTTGATCACTTCTCTAAACGTGAATCGGGATGGCGGGATTTGAACCCACGACCTCTTGCACCCCAAGCAAGCGCGCTAGCCAGGCTGCGCTACACCCCGTTTTGTGTGTGCCGCAGGGAGATCCACCCGTGGGTGAGATCACGCCACGAAGTGGGAACACTACGGCCTTCCGGATTCACTCGAGACATTCACCAACCTGGGGAAGCTGGGCATGTGTCGCGAGAACGGCCTTATCGCAGTCCTTCGCCGAAATTGCAAGTCGAAACGGATGCCCGTGTCTGGAAATCGGAGGCATCGCTGAGGTTCGAGCGGTCTGGCGGGACCGCGACCATGCGAAAAACCCCCGCCGAACGGCACGCCAGTCTTCGCCAGGATGGTTCCTTTTCGCGGGACCCGGTATGTGCGGGAATCGCCGGTTTCCCGGGGGAGAATGATCTCTGCTGGCGCGACAGGTTTGTGTTCCTGTGATTTCTGCGTTGTTGAAACCAGGAGCATTCGAGTGAATACGGGTTGCCTTGAAGGCCCTGGCTGAGCGGGGTAAGTCTGCGAGCGGAACTCGACGGGCTTTGTTTTTCAATTTCGGGAGGCTCGCGGTCTTGGTTCCGGTCGCGCCGTAGCGTGGTTGGCATGCTTGCCCCGAAGCGGTGCAAGCATGGCACGTCGCTGGAAAACGTCGACCGCCGGTACGGCGTGGGGAGTTTTGGGGCAGGGTTCGGGCATGATGCGGGAACGGATCTGGGCGGATCGACCAGCCGAAATGGAGGGCAGGGCGAGTCGGCCACAGTCGATCACGCAGGATGGGGTTGGTCGCGAACGGGAGTCGCTCACCCTCCGGGCGCTAACGCTTTCGGATCCCCCGATCACAACAGTTGCCCAGAAATCGGAGACGGCCCCCCTGCCTCTCGGGAGTGCCGTGTTCATTCTGAAGTCGCTCTGAGTCCTGATATCATTCCGATTGCATTTCCGGGGTGTATCCGCGCCCTGACGGTAGTTTTTCCTGAAAGGATCGATCCATGCTGCGCCGGCTGGTCGTTGCTTTGGTCTGTTTGTGTTTTGCCTGTCCTGCAAATGCGGCTGAGCGCTTGTCGCTGCTGTTTCTGGGGGATCAGGGGCATCATCAGCCGCGTCCGCGGTTTGAGCAGTTGGCTCCGGTCCTGAAGGAGCGGGGTATCGACCTCGTCTATACGGAGGCGATGAGCGACCTCGCTCTGGAGACGCTCGCGAAGTACGACGGCCTGGTGCTCTACGCGAACATCGATCGGATCGAGCCGGATCAGGAGAAAGCCCTGCTTGATTACGTCGCGAGCGGCAAGGGGTTCATTCCGCTGCACTGCGCGTCGTTCTGTTTCCGGAATTCGAAGGCGTGCGTCGAACTGATGGGGGCCCAGTTCCAGAAGCATGGAACAGGAGTGTTCCGGGTTGGACCTGCGGTGAAAGATCACCCGATCACGCAGGGTTACGGCGGCTTCGAGAGTTGGGACGAGACGTATGTGCATCACCTGCACAACGAGAAGGACCGCACGATCCTCGAGTTTCGCATCGAAGGGGACGAGAAAGAGCCGTGGACGTGGGTGCGGACGCAGGGGAAGGGACGCGTGTTTTACACGGCGTGGGGGCATGATGACCGGACGTGGTCCAACCCCGGTTTCCACAACCTCGTTGAGCGGGGGATTCGATGGGCCGTGGGCGACGACCCGGCCAAGGTGCCCGAGTTTCGAGATGCACCGGAGATGGCGCCGTTCCGTACGGATGTCGCCGCGTTCGAGTATGGCGCGGGGAAGCTGCCGAACTACCTCAACACGAAGAAGTGGGGCGAGCAGGGCGATGTCATCACGAAGATGCAACTGCCGCTGCCTCCCGAAGAGTCGGCGAAGCACTACGTGCATCCCGTCGATTTTCGTTTGGAGTTGTTTGCGGCCGAACCGCAGATCGGCAAGCCGATCTGCATGACGTGGGACGAGCGCGGCCGCCTGTGGATTGCAGAGACGGTCGACTATCCCAATGAGCTGCAGGAACCGGGGAAGGGGCGCGACCGCATTCGGATTTGCGAAGACACCGATGGCGACGGCAAGGCAGACAAGTTCACGGTGTTTGCCGAGAACCTGAGCATCCCGACGAGCCTTGCGATCTCGCATGGCGGCGTGATCATCACCCAGGCACCGGACACGCTGTTCCTCAAGGACTCGAACGGCGACGACAAGGCGGATGTCCGAAAGGTCCTGTTCACGGGCTGGCAGACGAACGACACGCACGCGGGGCCGAGCAACCTCAACTATGGCCCCGATGGCTGGTTTTACGGGATGGTCGGGTACGCCGGGTTTGAAGGCACAATCGCCGATGAGAAGCAGTCGTTTCGCACGGGCTTCTTTCGATTTCATGTGACGATGGAGTCGGATGGGCTGCCCGTCGTCAATGGGTTCGAGTTCCTGCGGAACACCAACAACAACAGTTGGGGCGTCGGTTTCAGCGAAGACGGAATCCTGTTCGGCAGCACGGCCAACGGGAACCCGAGCGTCTATCTGCCGATCCCGAACCGGTACTACGAGCGGGTCAAGGGGTGGTCGTCGACGGTGCTGGGTTCGATTGCCGAGAGCAACAAGTTCGCCCCCGTGACGGACAAGGTACGGCAGGTCGACTGGCATGGCGGATTCACGGCCGCGGCAGGGCATGCGCTGTACACGGCGCGAACCTGGCCGAAGGAGTACTGGAACCGGGCGGCGTTCGTGACGGAGCCGACGGGGCATCTGATCGCGACGTTTATCCTCTCGGCGAACGGGGCAGACTTTCGCGCTAAGAACTCGTGGAACGCGCTGGCGAGCAACGATGAATGGGCCGCGCCGATCATGGCGGAGGTCGGGCCGGATGGTCAGGTGTGGGTGATCGACTGGTACAACATCATCGTCCAGCACAACCCGACCCCCGTGGGGTTCGAGAATGGCAAGGGGAATGCGTACGTCACGGACCTTCGTGACAAGACGCATGGCCGGGTGTATCGCCTCGTCGCGAAAGACGGGAAGCCCTCCGCACAACCGCCACGCGATTGGGCGCAGGGTGATTCGATGAGCTGGGTGAAGTATCTGACGAGTGACAACCTGTTCTGGCGGCGGCAGGCGCAGCGGCTGTTGCTCGAAGACGGGAGCACGGCCGTCGTGCCGGCTCTCGTCAAATTGGCCACGGATCGAACGCTGGATGCGGCGGGAATGGCACCCGGTGCGATGCATGCCCTCGAAACGCTGTCCGAGTTGAACCAGTCGACACCCGGAACCGAGGGTTATGCGGCCGTTGTGGCTGGCCTGGCGCATCCCGCGGCCGGTGTGCGGCGGGCGGCAGTGCGGGCGATTGCAACGACGAATGTGCATCAGGACGAGGCCGACGATGCGAAACGGCTGAGCGATCTGTTGAATGGCAAGACGTTGGATGATCGCGACGCACAGGTGGTGCTGGCGACGCTGCTCGCGCTGGCTGATCTGCCTCCGGCGAAGTCGGCCGGGGAGACGATTGCGACGCTGTTCAATAGCGAACGGATCATTTCGGATCGCTGGCTGTGCGACGCACTCGTGGCGGCGGCGGCGACGCACGCCGAATACGTTCTGCCCGCCGTCGACCTGGCCAGTAACGGAGAGAGCGCGAAGCGGTTGGCGATCGTGGCCGAGCATTTGGGACGGTCGGAAGCGCGGCAGTCGGTGGCAAGTATCGTGCGAGCGCTGCCGAAACGATCAGCGGCGACGGCGGACGCGATCTTCTCCGGGCTGTTGCGTGGTTGGCCGCGTGACGCCGCGGTGAAATTGGGCGATGAGGATGTCGCCGCCCTGGTGCGGCTATTCGAGACCGGCCCGGCGGCGACGAAGAGTCAGGTGGTCGCGGCGGCCCGGCGGTGGCAGGTGACTGCTCTCGACAAGTATGCCGACGAAGTCGTGAAAGCGCTGCTGACCACGGCAGGAGACGCCAAGGCGAACGACGCGGCACGCGTCTCGGCGGCAACACAACTCATGGACCTGCAGGCTGGAAATGCGAAGTACCCCGCGGAGCTGCTGGGGATGGTGACGGCAAAGAGTTCGCCAGAATTGGTGCAGGGGCTGTTGGAGCAGGTGGCGCGGTCGACCAGTGCTGAGACCGGCGCTGTGCTGGTCGATGCCGCGGGGCGATTCACGCCGGCGAACAAGGCGCGGGTGATCAAGGTGCTGCTGGCGAAACCGGACTGGACGGCCGCGCTGCTGTCGAAGATCGAAGCGGGCGAGCTATCGATCGACGAACTGGCGCTCGATCAGAAGTCGGCGCTCGCGAATCATCCGGATGCGAAGCTCGCGAGCCGGGCCAAGGCGCTGCTGTCCATGTCGGGGGGACTACCCAGCCCCGACCGCGAGAAGGTGCTGGCCGATCTCCATGGGGTGATTGAACAGCCAGGAAATGTCGCGGCCGGGCGCGAGCTGTTCCTTAAGAACTGCGGAAAGTGTCATGTGCATGGCAAGGACGGACAGCGGGTTGGACCCGACCTGACCGGCATGGCCGTGCATCCGAAGGAGGAACTGCTCGTTCATATTCTCGATCCGAATCGCAGCGTCGAGGGGAATTTCCGGCTGTACACGGTCGAGCTATCCGACGGCCGTGTGGCGAGCGGGATGCTGGCTTCGGAGACGCGGACGACGATTGAATTGATTGATGCCGAGGGTAAGGCCGCAGTCATTCAGCGGGACGATATCGAGGAACTGGCGGCGTCGACGAAATCGCTGATGCCCGAAGGGTTTGAAAAGCAACTCTCGCGAACCGACTTCGCGAACCTGCTCGAATTCCTGACGCAGAAGGGGAAGTACGTCCCGCTGCCCTTGGCGAAGCTGGCGACGGTGGTGACGACGAAGGGGATGTTTTATTCATCAGACAATCCTGCGGAACGGCTGATCTTCAAGGACTGGAAGCCGAAGAGTGTCGGCGAGGTGCCGTTCGTGCTGATCGATCCGCAGGGCGATCGGATCGCCAACGCGATCATGCTGCATGGTCCGCTGGGGTTCCTGCCGCCGACGATGCCGAAGTCGGTTACGATCCCGGCACGCGTGCAAGCAGCGAAGCTGCATTTCCTGAGCGGCGTGAGCGGGTGGGGTTTCCCGGCCGCGCCGGCGGGGAGCGTGTCGCTGGTGGTGAAGCTGGTCTACGCGGATGGCGAGACCGAGTTGCATGAACTGAAGAACGGCGTGCATTTCGCGGACTACATCCGGCGGGTGGATGTGCCCGAATCGAAGTTCGCGTTCGACCTCGGTGGCCGCCAGATTCGTTACATCACCGTGACACCGAACCGGAAGGCGGCGCTTAAGGAGATCGAACTGGTCAAGGGGCCGGACACGACGGCGCCCGTCGTAATGGCGATCACCGTGGAGACGGCGACCGCGGAGTAAACTCCTCGTGATTCCGAGCGTGGGTTGTCAGGATCGGGCTGAACGTGATGCGGCCGGTCCGACTGGTGTCGCGTTTTCAGTCGTGGGTGGGACGGTCATACCCGAGGAGTCTGTGTGCCATGGAAAACGTTCTCGGGCGAACGGGTGGTTGGGATCGTTGTCGCCGTGGCGCGAGACGTCGGGGATTGACGTGGGTGGCGCTCGTCCTGGTGACGCTGTTTCCGTGGACGATCTCGGCGGCGGAATCGGTTCTGCGGCCCAATATCGTCGTCATGCTCGTCGATGACATGGGGGTGATGGATACGTCGCTGCCGTTTCTCGTGGATGAATCGGGGCAACCCA
>JAIXZD010000177.1 GCA_027489895.1 Planctomycetaceae bacterium | reverse complement strand
GCATCGGCAATATCCAGCCCCGCCTCAGCCGCTTTGAGAATTCCCGCCGCCTGCACGCCGCTCATATCGTGCGTGTGGAAGTGGATCGGAATCCCGATCTCCTGCTTCAACGTCTTAACGAGCTTCTCCGCCGCATACGGCTTGCACAGCCCGGCCATGTCCTTAATGGCGAGGATGTGCGCGCCCATCCCCTCCAGTTCCTTGGCCAGCTCGACGTAGTACGTCAGGTTGTACTTCTCGCGGGACGGGTCGAGGATGTCGGCCGTGTAGCAGATGGCCGGTTCGCAGATCATCCCCGCATCGACCACCGCCTCCATTGCCACCTTCATGTTCGGCACCCAGTTCAGCGCATCGAACACGCGGAAGACATCGACGCCCGCCTGGGCCGCTTCTTTCACGAACTCACGGACAACATTGTCCGGGTAGTTCGTATACCCCACGGCGTTCGAAGCCCGCAGCAGCATCTGAAACAGGATGTTCGGCACGCGCTCGCGCATCTCGACCAGCCGCTGCCACGGACACTCTTTGAGGAACCGCATCGACGTATCGAACGTCGCCCCGCCCCACATCTCGAGCGAGAACAATTGCGGACAGAGCCGGGAATACGTCTCGGCGATCCGCAGCATGTCGAACGTGCGCATCCGGGTGGCCAGCAGCGACTGATGCGCGTCGCGCAGCGTCGTATCGGTGATCAGCAGTTGCTTCTGGTCGCGAACCCACTTCGAAAACTTCTGGGGTCCCAACTGCTTGAGCCGGTCCCGCGTCCCCACGGGACGCTTGTCTTCGGTGGCAAACTTCGCCGCCGCCGCGGGCAGGGGCGCGGGCCGGGTCGAGATCGTCACGGGCTTCTTCTTGACCAGCGCATTGCCGTTGACGATCACATCGGCAATGAACGTCAGCAGCTTCGTCGCGCGGTCCTGTCGTCTCGGGAACTGGAACAGCTCCGGCGATTCATCGAGAAACCGCGTCGTGCATTCCCCGGCGAGAAACGTCGGGTGCTTCACCAGGTTGATGAGGAACGGAATGTTGGTCTTCACGCCCCGGACGCGGAACTCCTGCAGACACCGCTCCATTCGCGCGGCCGTGTCCTGAAACCGCAACCCCCGCGAAATCACCTTGACCAGCAACGAGTCGTAGTGCGGCGTGACGAGCGCCCCGGAGAACGCCGTCCCCGCATCGAGCCGAATCCCCATCCCGCTCGCCGACCGATAGACGCTGATCCGCCCGTAATCCGGCAGAAAGCGGTTCTCGGGGTCTTCCGTCGTCATCCGGCATTGAATCGCATACCCGCGCAGTTGCACGTTCTCTTGCGACCCCAGCCCAATCTCCGGGTCCGACAGTGGCTGCCCCTGCGAGACCAGCAACTGGCACTTCACGATATCCAGCCCGGTCACCTCTTCCGTCACCGTATGCTCAACCTGAATCCGCGGGTTGACCTCGATGAAGTAGAACGCCCCGGTCTCCGCATCGATCAGAAACTCGACCGTCCCGGCCGCTTCATACCGGACCGCCTTGCCAATCCGCACGGCCGCATCGCAGATCGCATCGCGGAGCGCGGGATCGAGATTGGGCGACGGCGCGATCTCGACCACCTTCTGATGCCGCCGCTGCAGCGAGCAGTCGCGCTCATAGAGGTGGACAAGGTTGCCATGCCGGTCCCCCATCAACTGCACTTCGATATGCCGTGCCCGGCGGATGAACTTCTCGACGAACACCTCGTCGCTGCCAAACGACGACAGCGATTCCCGCTGCGCCTGTTCCAGATTCGCCGCGAGATCCTTGGCTTCCAGCACGACGCGCATGCCCCGCCCGCCGCCCCCCTTGGCCGCCTTGAGGATCACCGGGTAGCCCAGCTTCTCCGCGGTCCGCCGCGCCTCATCGAGACTGCGCATCGACCGCGCGCTGCCCGACAGCACCGGCACCTTCGCTTTTTCGGCAATCGCCCGTGCGGCCGTCTTGTCGCCCAGTTGTTCCAGCAACTCGACCCGTGGCCCGACGAAGATGATCCCCGCTTCGTCGCACGCCCGCGCCAGTTCCGGGTTCTCCGACAGAAACCCGTACCCCGGATGAATGGCATCCGCCTTGTGCTGCTTGGCGACCGCGATCACCCCCGCGACATCGAGATACGCCTTGATTGGCTCCCCCGGCGTCCCCACCTGATACGCTTCATCCGCCTTGAAGCGGTGCAGCGCGTAACGGTCTTCATGCGAGTAAATCGCAATCGTCCGAATCCCCAGCTCATGGGCGGTCCGGAAGACACGAATCGCAATTTCGCCACGATTGGCGACGAGCAAACGTCGGATAGCAGTCATCTCGAGGGAGCGTTCTCGGAGAGAGGGAATCGGGCAGGTATCCACCGATCCTTGATGATAGACCCACCCGCATCAGGTCGCCACGAACCGAAACACGAACGCCCACGCGTCCCATCGCCACCCAGGGAGCCGGAAGCGTTAGCGCCCGGAGGGCGATCGCGTCCCGCCGCGTTCCACCGCCACCTCGGCGCCTAAAAACCGCTGTCAAACTCAGGCAACGCACCTGTTCAAACTTTTGAACAGATCTCACCAGCTCCACCCCGATGCGACGCTCCCCCACACGCGGAATCGTCCGTCCACGCACATCCCCGCTCATCAGCTCCCCCTGACAGGAACGTAATTTGCAACGTTGTGTTTCGGTGGGGTGGACTGTTTCGATGTGGGAGCGCTGGCCCTGGGGTCGAGCCGGTTTGGTGACCGATGCGTCGATCCCTGCCAGCAACGGAGAGAGCAGGATCATGTCCAAGAAAGCCGCGTACTTCGACGGGACGCTCGGCATCGATGGCTTCGCCTCGACCGCGATGGTCGGTGGGGCCGCCCTGCTGCTGTTTGTCGGGATCGTGTTCGGTCTGGTCCGCTTCCAGCAGACGTCGACCGACGCCGTCCAGGCGGCTCACGAGAACGTCCGGATTCGCGCCGCCGCCCAGTCCGGAACCGACATCGTCGGCGCCGCCGAACCCGCCAGCAAGTAGCGTCATCCCAATCGCACGACGCACGTGATCTCGACCAGGCGAGCCGACCCTGTCAGGGGTCGGTGGAACCCCCCCGCTTCGTCACCCGCGTCGATCAGGTGACGCATCCCGCCCTCCGCTGCAGCGCTGATCACAGACCCCGGACAGGGTCGGCTCGCCTGCGTAAGTCGCATTTCACCTCGCACTAAAAACCGTGCCAGCGAGAACAGATCACCCTCCCGGCCGCTTGCCCGGTCGCGCCTGCGCCTGGGCCGTCCACGGGTCCTCGGGCCAGGCATGTTTGGGGTATCGCCGCTTCAGCTCTTTCCGCACTTCGGCATACGTCGTCGACCAGAAGCTCTGCAGGTCCTGCGTCACCTGCTGTGGCCGCATGTTGGGGGCCAATAGATGCATCAACACCGCGATACGTCCCCGAGCCACCCGCGGCGTTTCCTTCAGTCCAAACAACTCCTGAATCCGTGCCGCCAGCACCGGTGGCCGCCCCGGTTCATAGACCAGCGCGATCCGGCTGCCACTGGGAACCAGCAATCGTTCGGGAGCCTCGCGATCCAGTAACTGCAGATCGGCAGGTGTCAGACTCGCCCGAATCGTCTCCAACCAAGGTCCTTCACGGAGCTCGGCAAACGAGCGCCGTCCATAGCAGACGTCGCGGGTGATCTCCTGCAATCGGGTCGTATCCAGACAGGGCAGCCCCGCTTCGGGCAGCCACTCACGCAGACAGGCGACCCGCGCCAAGAACTGCTCGACCTCAGTGCCTTTCGGCACGACCCGGTCCCACGCCGCACACGCAGCGCGATGCAGACACTCGGCCACCGCCTCGCCATTCGTCGGGTTGACCCGCACCTCCGCCAGCGCCAGATCGAGATACCGCATCGACCGCACCGCCTCGACCCGCTCCCGCGTCGCCTCGAATCGCAGCTCTTCGCCTGTCGTGAGGCTCCCCTCCGGCAGCCAGCCCGCTTCAATCGCCGAGGCAAGCCGCACTTCCCCCTCGGCCTCCCCCGCCGCGAGGTCCACCGCGACAAACAGCTCCGCCTCGGTCACCGCACTCTGGGGGGCCAGCCGCACGCCCCGGCCTCCAACCAGAATCGCTCGTGCCGACCCGCTCTCCCGTCTGCGGGCCACCCGATCTGGAAACGCCGCGAGAAGCGCCCGTCGCAGCGATGTCTCCTCATCCCCGGAGGACGCGGTTCCCTCGGGACTTATCAGTCGCCTCAGGTCGCGAACCGATTCTCCCAACTGCCGCGCCGCGGCCCGCACCTGCTCGGCCGCCCCGCGCTGCAACGTCCCCAACTCGGTCTCATACCGTCCCGTCCGCAGCGCTGTCTCTAGGACCACCACCCGATCGACCAGGTCCGACTGCGACGTATGTCGCGCCGTGGCCGCTTGCCTTCCGCGAGGCCCCGCATCACGCGGAAACGGATCTCGCTCCGAGAGAATCGCTCCAGCCAAAGCCGCCCGCTCGCCACATCCCAGCGCCACCCCCGCCGCCAATAGACGAGCAATCCGGGGATGCGCAGGACAGCCCGCCAGCGCCTGGCCCAACGGCGTCACCCGGTCACCCTCCACCGCCCCCAACCGCTCCAGCAGCAACACCGCCTCACCAAGACTGCTCTCCCGAGGCCGCTCAAACCACGGAAACGCCTGCACATCGGGCTCGCCCCACGCCATGAGCTGCAAGACCGACCCCGCCAGATCGACCCGCCGAATCTCGGGCTCCTCCCGTTCGGGCAGCCCCAGATGATCCCGTTCCATCCACAGCCGCAGACAGACCCCCGCCTGCGTTCGCCCCGCCCGTCCCGCCCGCTGCTCCGCCGAGGCCTTCGAGATGCGCGACAGCTCCAGCCGGTCCAGCCCCGTGCTCGCGTCCCGCGATAGCACCCGAGCCAGCCCGGTATCGACCACGGCCGTCACGCCCGGAATCGTCAGCGACGTCTCCGCCACGTTCGTCGCCAGAATGATGCGTCGCCTCGGGCCAGGCTTCAGCGCGGCATCCTGCTTCTCCGGCGGCAGGTCGCCGTATAACTCAACGAGTTCCGCATTCTGTGAGGCCGCGAAACCTGCGAGCGCCTCGGCCGTACGTCGAATCTCGCCCACTCCCGGTAAGAAACAGAGCACATCCCCCGCCGTCTCTTGCCAGATTCGCGGCACCCCCCAGGCGACCAGCTGCGCTGTCGCCGCTGCGGTCTTGGGGAACGGGGTGACGCGCCGGTCCGCCCCCATCAGCTCGCCCACTTCGATCGGAGTCAGATACCGCACGTCGACCGGGTACGACCGCCCTGTGCTTTCCAGCGTGGCCGCCCCGCCCAGCCAGGCCACCAGCGGCGCCGGATCGAGCGTGGCCGACATGACGACCAGCCGCAGATCGGGACGGACGCTCTCGCGCACCCGGCGGCACATCGCCAGCGCCAGATCACTTGCCAGCGAACGCTCGTGAAACTCGTCAAACAGAACCGCGGCGACCCCCTCCAGAAACGGATCGTCCTGCAAGCGGCGCAGGAGCACCCCTTCGGTCATCACCACCAAGCGAGTCCGCGCCGACACACACTGGTCAAACCGGACCCGGTAGCCCACCTCGTCGCCCAGCGTCCCGCCCCGCTCCTCCGCGATCCGCCGGTCTGCTGCTCGCGCCGCCACCCGCCTCGGTTCCAACAGCAGCACCTGGCCGGTTCGGTCGCCCAATTCGCCCATCAACTGGTCAAGCACGGCCGGGGGCAGACGGGTTGTTTTCCCCGACCCGGTCGGCGCGCGGACCACCAGCGATCCCACCCGCGCCAGGTCAGCCAGCGCGGCAGGCAAATGCGCGTCGATCGGCAGAGGCTGCAACATGGAATGAAATCAGGCGGACGCGCAGAAGGCACGTCCGCCTGGAAGTCTCAGGAAAAACAACGGGACAATCGCTGCCAGCGACACCCGTCCGTTACATGACCGAACGAATCTTCGCCAGGAAGTCGCTGTTCTTCGGGAACCGACCCAGCGCCCGCGTCAACTGGTCCATCGCTTCGACCGGGCTTTGCGAGATCAGGCTGCGACGCAGCATCGTGACCCCTTCCAGCGTCTCGGGCGAGAGGATCAACTCTTCGCGCCGCGTCCCCGATTTCGTGATGTCGATCGCCGGCCAGATTCGCCGGTCGGCCAGTGACCGATTGAGCACCAGCTCCATGTTCCCCGTGCCTTTGAACTCTTCAAAGATCACGTCGTCCATGCGGCTGTTCGTTTCGATCAGCGCCGTTCCCGCCACCGTGAGCGAGCCGCCTTCATCGAACTGACGGGCCGTGCCGAACATCTTCTTCGGGATATCCATGGCCCGCACATCGAGACCACCCGACCCCGTCCGGCCGCTGTTCGCCACCCATTTGTTGAACGCGCGGGCCGTCCGCGTGATGCTGTCGAGCAGCACGAACACATCCCGGCCGCGTTCGGCCATCCGCTTCGCCCGCTCGAAAATCAGCTGGCTCAGCCGGACGTGACTTTCCACTTCGCGGTCCATCGACGAAGCAATCACTTCGCCCTTCACCCGCCGCTTCATCTCGGTCACTTCCTCGGGCCGCTCGTCGATGAGCAGCACAATGAGGTGCACTTCGGGATGATTCGTCGTCACCGCTTCGGCAATCTGCTGCAGCAGCATCGTCTTGCCGGTTCGCGGTGGCGCGACGATCAGCGCCCGCTGCCCCTTGCCGATCGGCGTCAGCAGGTCCATCACCCGCATCGAGATCGAACCACCCGGCGTTTCCAGGTGAATCTGCTCGGTCGGGTTGATGGCCGTCAGCTCGTCAAACGGCCGGATCAACGCGTACTCTTCGAGCGCCCGGCCTTCGACGGTTTGAATCGTCTTCAGCCGCGGACCCTGCTGGCGATGCCCTGGAGCGACTTCGCCCAGAATCATCACGCCTTCGCGCAGTTTGAATTTGTCAATCATCGACGCGGGCACGAACGGATCGTCCTTCGTGCCGATGTAACTGTTCTTCGGGCTCCGCAGGAAGCCATACCCCTTGGGATGCAGCTCGAGAATCCCTTCGAGGATCTCGACGGCCATTCCCGAATGATCATCACCCGGACGATCGTCGTAATAGTCGTCGCGGCGATCGGTCGGACGCGGCTGATGGCCGCCCCCCTGCTGAAAACCGCTACCACCCCGCCGATTCTGTCCACGCTGCTGGTAACCACCCTGCTGGTAGCCACCGGAATGGCCCCCGCCCGTGTGTCCACCCTGCCGCTGCGGCCGAGGACCACGCGGCCCCCCCTGCCCCTGATTCTGCGACCGGTAACCACCCGTCGTTGAACCACCACTTGTTCCACTACTCACCGAACCACTCCCACCTTGATTGCTACTCACCCCGCCGCCGCCGCTCACCGGACCGTCCTGGCCCCCGCGCCGCGACCGACGCCGTCGTCGACGTCGTCGACGTGTAAACTCATCGCCCGAACCACGGTCCGAACTCCCTTCACCTTCCGGGCGATCCTCACCGCCCTCATCTGATTCCGAGTCGTTCAGCGAACCACCCGTTGAAATCGTGTCGCGAACCGAATCGTCCGCGTCGAAATCGAGTCGCTCGCCGACGAAGTCGTCGCTGTCTTCGGCCGCACGTGTGGACCGCCGCGCCGGACTGGCAGGACGCGCTTCGCCCCCTGCTTCCGCACCCGCCGCCTCACCCTCGGCCCGATAGCCCCGGCGGAATCCGCCCGATCGCCCATCGTCCCGCCCGCGACCACGCCGCCCACGCGGAGCGTCGCCTTCCGTCGAGGCCGACGAATCGCCCTCAACAGACCGCGTTTCGCTGGATCGTGTTTCACTGGACCGTGCTTCACTGGCACGAGTTTCCGTCGGCCGGTCTTCCGACACCCGCGCTTCACTGCGACGACCCGTGGCACCGCGCGACGCAGGCCCGTCATCCAGTCCCGCGCCAAAATCGCTATCGCTGTCTTCCGCAGGCCGCGACGCACTGGGTCGCGACTCACTGGGGCGAGACCCGCCACGCGCCGCCGGAGCCGGTGCGACCTCGTCGCGCTCCACTCGTGGACGACGACCACGCGGACGGTCCAACTCCTCTTCGCGAGCACCCGAATCACGTGACACTGGCTCACGAGAAACCGGCTCGCGGGCGACCGGCGTTTCCGCCGTGTCGACAAAGTCCGCCGAATCGGCCACGGGACGGCGACTGCGACCACGCGTGGTCGGCCGCCGAGCAGGCCGCTCTTCGTCTTCCGCACTCACCCGGTCAACACTGGCTCGATCCACGGCGGGCGAGGCCGCGGGCGTCGAATCGACCGCCTCGCTGTCCTCCGCTTCCGGACGACGACGGCGAACCGTCCCGCGTGAGGCCGACGTCCCGGCCGCCGGTCGCCGACTGCGAGTTCTGGGCTCGGCCGCAGTCCCCTCGTCTTCACCGGCCGGTTTCTTGGCCTTCGGCGGCGGATCATCGTCGCCAAAGTCCACATCGCGTTCGGTAAACGCAGCTTCTTCCCAACTGAAATCCAGTTCCGGGTCGGGAGACGTCGTTCTTTTACGAGCCATACCTCATTCCGTTGCAAACACCAACACAGCAAAACCCAGCGCCCATCCAGGCCGTTCCGCCACACATCTCATCTGTTCAAGACCCGGTTCAAGATCCGGGATAATCGCTTCTGGCCAATCGCTTCGGACCGGTCCCTTCTGGCCAGCCCCAGACACGGCCCCGAAACACAGCCGAGCCGCCTCAACGTCTCTTCACTGGCCACCGCAATGGCCCCCCCCTTCGACTGGCTTACCATTGCCTGGCTTGCCCCAGCCGAGCTCAATCGTCGGATTCACTCTCTCGACCCGACATGCCCACACGGAATCATTGCTGCTGCGATGGACTCACCGATCCACGTGGACTCAACGCTTCACCAGCCTCTGCTTCGAGCCCCCGACGCGGCGCTCGCGCCCAAAAGACCAAACCTGAGAGCGACTGCATCGCGGTTTTGTGGACACTCCCGCATCCACCAGGCAGGATCATCAACCGCCCGCCTCATCCACCAGTCTCAACGCACAGCCACCCCGCACGGCACGGCTGACGCTCATCCCCGCTGACACCGTTAAGCTGACACCGTTCAATCGGCCCAACTTGCTCGGCCTAATTCGCCAGGAACCGATGACACGGTCCTGTCCACCCGGCAACACACCCCCACCGACCCGATCCAGCAAACCGAAGCGCCGACGCACTCAAGCGCCCCTGCACCGAAGCCAGCCACAGCCCAGCGCACTCCAACCGGTTGCACGCCCAGCCAGTCGGATTCGCACCACTCCGCCGAATCATTCTTTTACGCAGACGGTTCTGACCCCGAACACCACTCTTCGGGACAACCTCGGCTCATCTGCCCCCACGACCCGCTCTTGCACAGAGACCGACAGCCACAGAGAACAAGACAATCAAGCGGGGGCACTCAGAAACAGATCGGAGCCGACTCCAAACGGCGACCGAGCTCAACCCCGCTCGTGGAAATCAGACCCGCTAACCACCCGCGACCTTTTGACATCGGGGCACCTGCCATTTTCCTGGCATCCGCCGCGTCAACTGCCGGGCTCCAAGCGAGAAGACCCATCGAGACTGCTGCATCCTACCGCTTACATCGGCTGTGTCAATTCCAGGATCAATCTTTTTTCCAGCTCTTCCAGATTTCCTCAGATTCACATTCCCCGCATCCCAACGATCGCCCACCCGTTGCTCCCACCCCACCCCCGCGAACATTGGGAGCCCGAAGCGTTAGCGCCAGGAGGATAAGCGACTTCTCCTTCCAGCCAACGTGGCGCGAGCGATCAAAGGTAACGGCACCTCCCCCTTCATTTCCAGCCTCCCGGCCCCTGCCCCAGGCCCTTCGCCTTCCTGCAACCGGAGACAATCGCGTGAACCCGATGTGCCATGCTTGCACCGGCTTTGCGGGGCAAGCATGCGACCGGCTCTGGACGCTCTTCGTCGTTGAATTCTTGCATGCGCATGGTCTGGGTAAGGGCCGCGCTGGTACTTGTTTGGCATGCTTGCCCCGAAACGGTGCAAGCATGGCACGGCCCAAATATCCATCGCGTCCTAAACCACGTTGATCACGGCGAAAGCCCTCGATCCACCCCCTCGCCCGTAGCATGCAGGGCAGCCCACCCGTTAATCTGAATTCAAAAGTCGGTATTCTGGGGGGAGTGAGCAGACTTTGTCGCTCCTGTCCAAGACCTCACGACTCGCCCTGCCGCGCACGCCTGCCACACGGATTGATTCCACCAAGGCTCACGATCTCATGGACCACGTTCGCCCTTCGTTGTCTGCCCGATTCTCGAGCCGTTCCCCGAAATCGGGGTCTGGCCAGCAGCGCGCCATTCCCACCCGCCTGCCTGCCGTCTGTCTGCTGATCGCGCTCGTGTCCGCGGCGGTCGGCCTGTCGGTCGGGCCAGCCGCACGCCTCGCCGCGGAAGAGCCGTTCGTCGCGCCCGCACTTCTCCTCCGGGGTGCGAAGGTCTGGGACGCCGCCTCGGGCGAGTTCCTGCCCCGCGAGATTCTCCTCCGGGGTCCGCTCATCGAAGCCGTGGCCGAGTCGATTCCCCAACCGCCCGACGCCGATCTCCTCACCGTCGAAGGCCTGCTCGCCTACCCCGGTTTCGTCGATGCCGGAACCAGTCGCTTTCTGAAGGGCGAACCGCCCCTCGAACCGGGCCGTAAGCTCGATGTCTCCCGCTCGGCCCTCGCCGCGACTCCCGTCGACCAGCACAAAGGCCTGACCCCCGAGTTTCACCCTGCCGAAACGCTCGACACGACCGACGAAGCGATCCCCAAATGGCGCGAGGCAGGCTGGCTCACCGTTCAGGCGCTCCCCACCCATCGCATCGCCAGTGGCCGGGCCGCCGTCTTTGCCACCAGCGGTCTCCCGCCCCGCGAAGCCCTCCTCGAACGAGCCGGCCTCGGCGTCTTTTCCCTCGCGCCGCTCCCCGGACCGGGCTATCCCACCACCCGCATGGGCACCGCCGCCCATCTCCGCCAGGCGCTGCTCGACGCCCAGCACGACCGCGCTCAGCGCACGCTCTATGACCAGAAGACCCCCGGCATCGAGCGGCCTCACCCCGATCGCGTCCTCGCCGCCCTCTCCGAGCACCTCGAGCATCGCCGCACCCTGCTCCTCGAAGCCGACAGTCGCGACGACATCCTCCGCGCGCTCGAGTTCGCCAGCGAATGGAAACTGCCCGTGGCCATCTGGGGCGGTCGCGATGCCGATCAATGCGTCGCGGAACTGCTCGCGGCCGAAGCCCCCGTTCTGCTGACCCTGCGATTCGGCGAAGAACCCAAAGTCGAGCCAGAATCCTCCACGGACCCCCTCGTGCCCGATCGCAAAGACCCACTCCGCCTGCAACAGTACGAACGCGACGACTGGCGCCGCCGCGCGGCCGTCGCGAAAGTGCTGGCCGACAAAGGCGTCGTCTTCGCGCTGGCCAGCGAAGGGAACGAATCGCCCGGCGATTTCCGTAAGGCCCTCAAGGCCGCCCTCAAGCAAGGGCTGACGGAACAACAGGCGCTCAAGGCCCTCACCCAGACCGGGGCCGATCTCGCTGGACAGGGACGCCGCCTGGGCTCGATCGAACCGGGCAAACTGGCCACATTCTTCCTGACGAAGTCACGTCTTTCCGACGACGACTTCAAGCTCGACAGCGTTTTCCTCGAAGGCCAGCGAACCGTCATCACCAAGCCGGCTCCCGCAGCCGAAACCACGCCTCCTGGCAGCGTCCCTTCTCTGGGCGGAGAATGGCTCGTCACCATCGATTCGGGCGACCCCAAGCTCGAAGCGACGCTCGAACTGATCCAGCAGGACAATAAGCTCTCCGGCGTCTTCCGCAGCCCGCAGGGCGAGGGCAAGCTCACCTCGGGCGAGGTGAAGGGCAAGTCGCTCTCCTTCGCCGTCGCGATCGGGGCCGGACTGCAAACCCTGGAACTGAAGTTCGAAGGGACGACCGAAGGCGACGCGACCGACCAGCTCAAGGGCACGCTCCGCTCGGCATTCGGCGCGCCCACTCCCTGGACCGCCCGCCGCAAAGCCAAACCGCCCGCAGTCGCCAATGTAACGGGAGCCAACCCGCCCCCTGCCAATCCCGTCGCCCTCTCGCTCGACAAAGACGACGCCCCCAAACCACCCGCCGCGCCGGGCACCACGCCAGCCACCCCGGCCGCCTCCGATCCCTCCGTCACCGCTCCTGCCAGCGACTGGCCCGTCGAACTCCCCTCCGACCGGATTCACACGGGTCTCAAGACCGGCGGCAACGTCTACATCGAGCATGCCACGATCATCACCGTTTCGGGTGAGACCCTCGCCGATGCCAGTCTCCTCGTGACGAATGGCAAGATCGCTGCCGTCTGGCCGGCCGGCGCCGTCGGTCCCATCCCCGCCGATATCACCCGCATCGACGCGACCGGGAAGTACCTCATCCCCGGCATTATCGACACCCACAGCCACATCATGTTTCGCGAACAGTTGGGCGGCGTGAATGAAGCCACGCTCTCCATCGTTCCCGAAGTCCGCGTCCGCGACGCGATCCGCTCCGACGACCCGGCCGCGTTCCGCGCCCTCGCCGGTGGCGTCACCACGATCCGCCTGCTCCATGGCTCGGCCAATGTGATCGGCGGACAGGACGCCGTCGTCAAACTGAAGTACGGCCGCCCCGTCTCCGAACTCCTCTTTCCCGGCGCCCATCAGGGCGTCAAGTTCGCACTGGGCGAGAACGTCAAGTTCCAGTCGGGACGCTTCCCCAACACGCGGCTCGGCGTCGAAGCCACGTTGCAACGCGCCTTCTTCGAGGCGTGGGACTACCGCCGGAAATGGCAGGCTTATCAAAAGCTCGTCGAAGCCGACGGCCCCGACAAGGTCGCCCGCCTCGCCCCGCGCCGCGACCTGCGACTCGAAACCCTGGCCGACATCCTCGACCAGAAAACCTTCATTCACAGTCACTGCTACCGCAACGACGAAATCCTGATGCTGCTCCGCGTCGCCTCCGGGTTCGGCGTCCGCGTCTGGTCGCTGCAGCATGTGCTCGAGGGATACAAGGTTGGCCCCGAAATCGCCGCCCACAAAGCGAGCGCCAGCCTCTTCTCCGACTGGTGGGCCTACAAGCTCGAAGCCTACGACGCGATCCCCCAGGCCCCCCAACTCATGCACGACGCCGGCGTGAGCGTCTGCCTCAAAAGCGACGACGCCGAGCTGATGCGGCACCTCTACCAGGACGCCGCCAAAACGCTTCGCTACGGCCCGCTCACCCCCGAAACCGCGCTGCGATTCATCACGCTCAACCCCGCCGCCCAACTGGGCATCGAACAGCGCGTCGGCTCGATTGAAGTCGGCAAAGATGCCGACCTCGCCCTCTTCAGCGGTCACCCGCTGAACAGCCAGTCGCGCTGCGAGATGACACTCATCGATGGCGAAGTCTGGTTCCAGCGCGACCGGCTGCCCAGCGCCATGCTCCCCGCATCCGCGACAGCCTCGGCCAAAGCCGGACCGCTCACGCTGGCCCCACCCGAACTTCGCGACCGGACCCTCACGCTCCCCGAGAACCTCGGATCGAGGTACGCCCTCGTCAACGCCGTCGTCCATTCGATGGAAGGCGGCGCCTACGACCACGGGAACATCGTGATCAACAACGGCCGCATCGAGGCCATTGGCCGCGAAATCGCCGTCCCAGAAGGCGTCCCCACCCTGCTGCTGGGGGGCCTGCACGTCTGGCCCGGACTGATCGACGCCGGCTGCGTCGTCGGCCTCTACGAAATTGGCAAGGCCCGGGAAACGCTCGACTACGCCGAAACCGGTGCCTATCAACCCGATATCCGTGCCGCGGTCGCCGTGAACCCCGATTCCGAACTGATCGCCGTCACCCGCGCCGGCGGCATCACCACCTGCCTCATTCGACCCACCGGCGGCGTCATCGCCGGGCAGGCCTCGCATCTGCAGCTCACCGGGTGGACCGCCCCCGACATGACCCGCGACTACGAAGTCGGCCTGCGGATCAACTGGCCCACCGGCAAAGAGAATCAGAAGGAGATCGACGCCCTCGTCGACTTCCTCGACAGCGCCCGCCGCTACCTCGAAGTGAAAGCCCGGTCCGAGGCCGCCAAAACCCCCGGCCCGCTCGCCGACCCACGGTTCGACGCGCTCGCCCCATACCTCGCTGGCAAGAAGCCCGTGCTGATCGCCGCCCACGGTCGCCGCGAGATCGTCCAGGCGATTCAGTTCGCCGAAAAACAGAAGCTCAAGCTGATCCTCACGGGGGCGAGCGACGCCTGGAAACTGGCCGAAACGCTCAAGCAGAAGAACATCCCGCTGATCATTGGCCCCGTGATGAAGGGGTTCGTCACGGCCGGCAACCAGCCCAGCATGTCCGACCACGATCCTTTCGATGCCTACTACGCCAACCCCGGTCGGCTCCACGCGGCCGGAGTCCCGTTCGCGTTTCAGTCGGACGATGCCGCCAACAGCCGGAACCTGCCGTTTGAAGCAGCGATGGCCGTCTCTTATGGCCTGCCCGAAGAGGCCGCGCTCCACGCCCTGACTCTCGGCGCCGCAAAAGTCCTCGGCCTCGACAGCGAGACCGGTAGCCTCGTCCCCGGCAAACGAGCCGACCTGATCATCACCGACGGGTCCCCGCTGCAACCGGCCACCCGCATCAAGGCGATCGGCATCAACGGAACCCTCCACCCACCCACCAGCCGCCACACAAAGCTCTACGACAAATACCGCGCCCGCCCCACCAAGTGACGCAGTGTGGGCACTGCCCACCAACGCTCACCAACCCCTCGCGCCAACGCCAGAGCACTACAGTCGGCCGCTGCGAAACACGCCGTAGATCAGCCACACCCCCAGCAGGCTCGACAGCACAAACGCCGGGATCGCGAAAATCCACACCTCGCTCGACGAGGCCCGCAGCACCAGCGCCGACGACACGATGATCGCCGACAGCACCAGCCCGATCACCAGCCGGTTCCCCGCGCGATCGACTTCGTTGATCAGCCGATCCAGATTCTGATGCTCGAACTGCACATGGAGATGGTCATCGGCCAGCTTCTGTAAAATTCGTTCGACATGCCGCGGCAGCGCCCCCGCAATCCCAAACAGCTCCTTCGCCTCCGTCTGCAGTTTCTCCGCCAGTCGCTCGGGGCTATACCGCCGGCGCATCTGCGCTTCGACAAACGGCTGCAGGTGGACCGTCAGATTGAACTGCGGATCCAGCTCCCGACCCACGCCTTCCAGCGTCACGATCGCGCGAATGAGCAGCATGAGATCCGCCGGATAGCGAATTCCATGCGTCGTCAGCACCGACACAAACTCCGTCAAAAGCCGACCAATATCGATCCGCTCTAGCGGCAGCCCGTAGAACCCGTCGATGAAATCGCGGACATCCCCCACCAGTTGCGATCGATCGATCGGCCGGAACGGTTTGCCCACTTCCAGCAGCGTCGCGACCGCCGATTGCACCTTCCCGTGCGTCACCGCCACGAGCAGGTCCATCAACTGCTCGCGCTTCTCCACCTCGAGCCGACCGACCATGCCATAGTCGATCAGGCCGATCACGCCACTGGGCAGCACGCGGATGTTGCCTGGGTGCGGGTCACCATGAAAGACGCCCAGTTCGAACGCCATCTTCATGAAAATCCGCGCGCCGTTCCCCGCCAGTTCCGCGGGGGGCAGGTTCCACTCCGCCAGCGCCTTGAGGTCGGTGATCTTGCAACCGTCGACGAAACTCATCGTCAGCACTGCGTCCGTCGTCAGGTCCCAGTAGACCTGGGGCACGTACAGCGTCGCATCGTCGCGAAACAGCCGCCGGAACTCGTCGATCGTTTTTGCCTCGCGGGTGAACACGATCTCCCGCCGGATCGACCGCGCGAACTGCCCCACCAGCCCGCTCGGGTCGAACACTTCCATCTCGGGGAAGTTGCGTTCCAGGAGCGCCGCCAGCTCCTCCATCAGCGACAGGTCCCGCTCGATCTCCCGCTCAATCCCCGGCCGCCGAATCTTGACCGCCACCCGCGTCCCATCCGCCAGCCGCGCTTCGTGTACCTGCCCCAGCGACCCGCCCGCGATCGGCACATTCGTGAACTCGGCATACAGCTCGTCGATCGGCCCGCCCAGCTCCTCTTCGACGATCGTCCGCGCCTGCTCCCACGGAAACGGCGGCACATGCTCCTGCAGCCGCTCCAGTTCCGCGAGGTATGCCGGGGGGATCAGGTCCGGGCGGGTGCTCATCACCTGACCAAACTTGATGAACGTCGGTCCCAGGTCCTCCAGCACACGTCGCACCCGTTCCGGGCGCGAGAGCATCTTGGCCGGGCGGCCGCCCCGGCGAAACAGCCACCGCCGCCACCGTTCAAACGTGCGGACAATTCCCAAGCGGTCCGCGACATCAATGAACCCGTGGTTGAGCAGGACCGACGCGATCTGCCGCGTCCGCCCCAGGTTTCTCAAAATCCGCAACGGCGTGAAATCCACGTCTCAACCCGCTCCTGCCACACGCTCCACAGCGACTCAACGCGCCCCAACTTCCCTTCGCTCCAACGTCCCAATGAGAGTACCAGTCCGTCAGGCATCCCCCCAACGTGAATCGCGAAGGGGGAATGACAAATACCGAATAGCGAATGACGAACGCTCTCGGACCGCCTTGATACAACCTCGCCCCCTCGATCACATTCCCTGCCAGACAACGCAAAAACGACCGCCCGCAGCGACCCTTCCGGGCCACCACAGGCGGTCGTCTGCAACAGACTCTTTTCAGCTTCACTCGAAGCGTCTCAACTCACGCGAGTTACTTCGCCAGCGCCTTCACCACCACGAACTGCGTTCCCCGTGGCGTCCGCACCAGCAGCAAAATCCCCTTCTCGATCGACACCCCTTCGAGCGCCTTGTCGACCTCCTCCACCTTCGTCACGTTCGTCGAACCGATCCGTTCAATCACCATCCCGGCCTGCACGCCCGCTTCCGCAGCCGGCGAATCGTTCGTCACGCTCGCCACCAGCACGCCGCCCGCCGAGTTGTAGCCCAACTGCTTGGCGACATCGTCCGTCAGGTCGGTCAGCTCCACGCCCACCGACTCGATCTTCTTTGTCGTCGGCTTCGCCGGTTCGGCCGTTTCCCGCTTCAGATCCCGTCGGCCGCTCAGCGTGTAATCCTGCGGCATCTCTTTCATCGTGATCGTCAGTTCGACGTCCTTATCGCCACGTCGCACCACCAGCGGGTAACCCTTCCCGATCGCCAATTGCTCGACGATCCCCTGCAGCGCCCGCGGACTCCGCACCGGCTTGCCATCCAGTCGAACAATCACGTCTCCCGGTTCCAGCTTCGCATCGGCCGCCGGCGTGTCCTTCATCACCTGGGTCACCACCGCCCCCGTGTTGATGTCGACCCCGAACTGCCGCGCCAAGTCGCCCTCGACCGGTTGAATCGCCACGCCCAGATAGGCCCGGCTCACCGCCCCCTTCGAGGCCAACTGCTCACCCACCCACCGCGCCATATTGACCGGCACCGCGAACGCCACCCCGTCGTACCCACCGCTCCGCGTCGAGATCGCCGTGTTGATCCCGACCACTTCGCCATCCAGGTTGACCAGTGGTCCACCCGAGTTGCCCGGGTTCACCGCGGCATCCGTCTGAATGAAGTCCTCGCGTTCCGTGATGTTCGGCCCGCGCCCCTTCGCACTGACGATCCCCGCCGTCACCGACAGGTCCAGTCCAAACGGACTCCCCACGGCGAGCACCCACTCGCCCACGCCCACGCTGTCGCTGTTCCCCAACCGCAGCGCCATCAGCGGCGAATCCGGCTTGATGCGGACGATCGCCACATCCGATTTCGGGTCGGCCTTGAACTCCGTCGCCACATACTCGCGACCATCGTGCAGCCGCACCCGAACCGTCTCCGCGTTCTCGATGACATGTGCGTTCGTCATGATCACACCGGCCGGGTCGATCACGAATCCCGAACCCATCCCCCGTTGACGCGGGGCCGGTCCGTTGCGACGCGGCGTCCCCTTGAACAGCTCGCGGAATCGCGGGTCGTTCTTGAACAGCTCTTCAAACGGCGACCCCTGCCCGAACGGCGACCGGTCGAACGTGCCGCCTTCGTCGTTCTTCTCGTCGTCTCCCGACTCACTCTCCGGATTGTGTCGGTCAACCACCGTCTGCGACTTGCCAATCGCCTCGATCGCCACCACCCCGGGAATCACGTTTTGGGCGGCGAACTGAAACGCCGCTGACAGTTCGCGGGCATGCGTTATCCCCCGCGCCGCGACATCCGCCGCGACGACCGGCCCGGTTCCCTCCGGCACCGTGAGAGCGGGAACATCCCGCTGCGCCAACGCTGCCGCACTCAGCGACAGCGAGACCACCGACAGAGCGGACGCAGCCCACACCGCCGACGATTTGTATCTGGTGAACAGCGTCCCCGTGACTTTCGCTTCATTGACCGTCGTTTCATTGACCATCGTGATTCACTCCCATGCGTGATTTGATCTGGTTCGATTAAGACCGCGTTCGACCGTTTCCGGCCCTTCGCAACTGTTCAGTCCCTGACTTCCACAACCGACCAGTGATCCGACTTGCGATTTGTAACTTCGTCCACACGTCGGGAAAGGGGGCAATCTTCGAAGATCATCCCCAACCCTCCGAAACCACCATTTCCCCACATTCCCCAGGCAAACCGACCCTCTTCGGGGTCGGTGAAACTCTGCAACCACCCCCTCGACCACTCACCCGATCCATCCATGCAACTTCAATGCCGCACCCGTTCCACGATCTGCCATAACCCCCTACGAAACCCAGGGAGCCGGAAGCGTTAGCGCCCGGAGGCCAAGCGATACCCGCCGCCCCAGCCAACCCCACTTGGGAAGTCTCCACCGGAATGCAACAGTGGCGCGGCACCTCCCGGCGCAACGCACCCCAGTTCGGGCTGACCCCGTTGGACTTGTCCATCGTCAGGCGAAGCCCCCCGGTGGCGGGAGGAGATCCGCCACCGGGGGCTTCCCGCCCACAGGACCGCGGCTCTCAACGCGGCCTGATCCGCTCGCTCGCCGACCAGATCGCTCCTCAACATGCCAGAACTCACGTTCCCGCAACGTTGTCGCGACCAGGGGGGCGGCAACTCGGCGCGACATGCTGTCGCTGCCCTGTCATTACGCCATCAACCACCGCCGCGTTGGAAGTTTTTCCAGAAGACGCCACGCCAGCCCAAGGCGTTCGCCTTGTTGAACCTGGGGACGATGGTGTGAAGTCGGCGTGCCATGCTTGCACCGCTTCGGGGCAAGCATGTTCAGCGCCCGCCTGCTGAGCGGCGCTCGACGCTCCTCGGAGTCGACTTCCAGGAATCACGCCGTCTGCGTTGGTTCCGCGCCGCCCCTCGGTTGGCATGCTTGCCCCGAAGCGGTGCAAGCATGGCACACCACGCAATCTCGAGCCGCTCGACAGTCATCCCCAAGAGATGACTGGAGCACTACGGCCTGACGCCGCCATCCCATTCCACCGCGCCGTCCTCCAGGCCCGCGTCACGCAGTTGATCGCGCAGCGCCTGCTCCGCCCCGGCCTTCGACGTCTCGTCCCGACTCACCTTCACCTTCACGCCCCGGCTGTCCCCATCCTTCGCTTTGGCCAGGCTCACAATTTCCGACAGCGACGTCGCGCGATACGTCGCGTCGGACCCCGACCACTCGACCAGCGAATAGCTGCTCCCGGCAATCCGTACCAGCACCAGATGCTGGGCATCGCCCGCAACGCCGCCAATGTCCGCCGGTCTTGAAGTGGAAGCCGACTGAGACTTCGAGGGAGACGTCGACGGCCGCGACGTCACCCCCATGCTGCCGCCCGTCCCGATCCCGAACTTCATGAACTGCCCAAAAAACAGCCCCAGCGCCAGCGCCCCCACGGCCACACCCGTTATCAACTTGCGCGACGTAATCATCCGCTTCCCCTCGCGCCGTTGTGCTTCATCCCGCCGCAGGGTGGGCACGGCCCACCACCATCACTTTTGACTTTTGCCTTGCGGCAAAGCTGCGCTAGGCTGCTTTCGATCGCAACCCACCCACCACCCGTTCGAACTCGTCGTTCGAGGCGAAGTGGATCACGATCTTCCCCTTTTCCTTGGCCTGCATCTTGATCTCGACCTTCGCGCCCAGCAGTTCGCGCAACTGCTGTTCGAGCGACGTGACATGGTTCGACCGAGCCGCCGGCTCGCCCGCGGTCTTGCCCGCCTTCGCCGCCTGTTCGAACGGCAGGATCGATTCGTTGGTCTTCTGTCGGACTGCTTCTTCCGTCGCCCGCACGCTCAGGCCTTCGGATTGAATCCGCTGGCACATCGCGATCTGGTCCGACTCTTCTTCCAGCGGCAACAGCGCCCGCCCGTGGCTGGCGCTGATCTTTCCCTGACCAATGGCGACTTTCACGAACTCGGGCAGCTCCAGCAGCCGGAGCATGTTGCTCACCGTCGAGCGGTCCTTGCCCAGTTTCTTCGCCAGCTCTTCGACTGAACAGCCGAACTTGGCGATGTAATCCTGAAACGACTGAGCTTTTTCCAGGTCGCCGAGGTCCGCCCGCTGCAGGTTTTCGACGATCGCGACTTCCGCGACCCCGGCGTCTTCCAGTTCGACGACCCGCGCAGGGATCGTCGCCAGCCCGACCCGGCGGGAGGCGATCAGCCGTCGTTCCCCGGCAATCAACTGCCAGCCCGCAGGGGTGTTTCTGACAAGAATCGGCTGCAGCACGCCATGCTGGGCGATACTGTCGACCAGTTCCGACAGCGCCTGTGCCTCGAACTCCTTGCGGGGCTGGTACGGGTTCCGCTCGATGGCGTTCACGTCGAGCTGACGGAACTCGCCCATTCCGAATGCGGGTTGCGAGCCATCGAACTCGGGCTGGCCATCAACGGGACTACCCGGGCCGAGCAGCGAGCTCAGCCCTCGCCCCAGACGACGCTTGGCGAAATTGTTCGGATCTTGGCCGAGTTGCTCATCCATGAGAATCACTCCGGGAACAGTCTGTGAACGACGGGGGATATAGGGGGAAAAGCGTCTGCAGGGCAACAGGAGTGAGGGAGGGGAATGAGCGAATAACGAATCACGAATGACGAATACCAAGCTTTTTGACTGCGATTGACGAATGGCGGGAGCGGGCTTGGGCATCCTGGACGGTCGACCCGCACAACGCTGACCCCGTCAGTTCGCCCCTTCGTCATTCGTCATTCGTTACTCGTCATTCCGTATTCGTGATTCAGCATTCCTCTCCTACGGCACCAGGAAGTACAGCCCGGTCACCGCACCCGCGGTCAGGGCGGCCGCACCGGCGTGGAACGGCGGGATGAACGTTCCTTCCGCGAATCCGTTCCTGACCTGGCCGTATTTGTCTTCGCCGTAGCACTCTTCGCTCAGGCTGTTGGCGAAAAACTTGTACGGGGCCATCGGAACCGACCCGAAGAACTTTCCGGCCGAGACCGCCGGCTGAATCCATTTGCCCCAATGTTCGCCGTACCGTTCGGCGACCTGGTCTTCGAAATAGAGCGGGTCGTGGCAGATGAACAGGTAGTTTCCGTAGCAACTCGTTTCCTGCCAGCTGTTTGTGCCGACCATTCGGGTTCCCTGCGGGAACGTGGCGGTGGCCGGGTCGGACCGCTGTTCGGGGAGCACCCCGGCCTTGACCGGCGCGATATCCAGCCGAACTTCGCGAATTCCCTTGGGGGTGTAGTTCCGGACGGGGATGGCCACGTTGGGTGTGGGCGGCGCGTCGGACGGAGTCGTCGGCTGGACGACAATCGGCTCGGCCCCCTGGTTCAACGCCTGTTCTGAGGGCGGCGCTTCGACGGGCACCATCGGGAGCGATTCGGCCGCGGGGAGAGCCTCGATCGGGGCGTCTTCGGGCTCGACCACATCCGCCGGAACAGGCTCCGAGACAACAGGTTCTGTCGTGACGGGTTCGGTTGTGACCGGTGCTTCCGGGACGGACTCGACTCCGCTCGATTCGGGGAGCGATGCTTCGGGCGCAACCTCTTCTCCGGATTCAGGTTGCATCTCGGCGTCGAGGGGTTCTTCGGCCTGCGGGGCGGCGCCTTCGTCTTCCGCGCGGAGTCGGGCTGCTGCTGTCGGGTCGTCGCCTGACTGCGGTTCGGGTTCCGTAACCGCCTGATCGGAAGAGGGTTGCGACTCGTCCGGGGCGGTGGGGAGCTCGTCGGGCGAGAGATATTCGATCGGAATGATCCGGGCGGATCCGGCGGGATGGTCCGCCGGCTCATCGAATTCTGCGGCTTCTGAGGCGGTGTCCGAGCCAGCGAGCTCGTCTTCGGTCGCGGCGGCCTGTTCGATTTCGGACAGAACCTCTTCCGCGGACGGGAGTTCCGCGTCGGAGTCGGTCAGGCGGGCCTGCCCGGCCCAGCCCAACGCCCCCAAGCCGAGGGCGGCGGCGAGGCCCCAGGCGGCGGTTGCGGCCGGGGCGCGCAAGAAACTCCCGGTTGGTGAAGGGCCACTCTCACGCGGCGAAGCGAAGCGCGGGGACATCCGGGGAACTCCTGAAGCGGGAATGCTGTCGTACTCTTCGGATCAATCGTCGAACCGGGACTGTTCGGCGCTTGAGGCACAGCCGGTGCGCCGGGCAAGGTCCGGCCAACCGGATTAGACGACGTATTTGTCCTGGTATTCCCAGAGTGACGGATGGTGGACGGACGGAATGGGGATCGAGGTCGGGTGGCGAGGCGGGATTCCGGAAGGGAAAAACGTATCCAACCTGCTTATTGACTTCGGTTTCCGACGAGTCGGATAATTGACACTTGAGGAATTCTCGATGTTTGGGGGCGCTTTTTCGCAAGGTGTCGGCCGCGGTGCGGCCCAATCCGACCTAGGGTTTCCCTGAACGGCGAAGGCTCGTCACGCCCCCGGTGCGCACCCGCGCGCCCCGGTGACGAGTCAGTTCGAGAGTACGACGCAGGAGTGATCCACGTGATCCTGACACACTGGCTGAAGAACCTGTCGCGACGTTGGCGTGCTTATCGCGAACGGGCGGCATTGGCACGGTATCGCGAACAACTCCAGCCTCAACTGGCCCCCACCGCGCTCGAGCGCCGGCAGGTGCTTAACGCGGCCCCGGTCGAGCCGCCCCCGACCCAGGCCCCTGCTCCCGTCGTCGTGACGGCTGGCGCCCAGGCGGGTGACGGGCAGGCCGACTCGTTCCAGGTGCAGTCGACCGCCAGCGGCTGGCAGGTGTTCGTCAACAACCAGTTGCAGACGACGCTCTCGGCCGAGCAGCAGGAACTGACGATCCAGGGGTCGAGCGATCGCGATGTTGTGCAGGTTCAGGCGAGTGAAGGAGCGTCCGCGCTCACAGTGCGCTTTGCGGGGAGCGGACTGGACAGCGTGCAAGTGGGCGGGGCGAGTGAGAAGGCCACGGTTGGACTGACTGCGACGGGCGGCGCGGTCGTCGAATCGGGAGCCGTCCGTCTGGAGACCAGTGCGAGTGATGTGACGCTGGCGAGTGCGAAGCAGGTCGACGTGGTCGCGCGCGGGAGCGATGTCACTGTTGTTGCGTCGGGCAGCGCGACGACGGTGACGGGTGCGTCGGCTGCGGGTCAGGCAACGACGCAAGTAACGCTATTGGCCGTCGAGGCGCTGAACGTCAGCACGCAGGGGACGGCGGCCGAAGGTTCAATGGGCACGTCGAGCGAACGGGTCGTGGTGGCGGGCTTTGAGGGACGGGGGCTGACCGTTGCGGGCGACGGGACGGACCGGGTCGATTGGACCGGGACGGTGAAGGCGGAGTCGGTCTCGGTGCGTGCGGGAGAGGTGACAGTCTCGGGCGATTTTGAAGGGGCGGGCGGAGCGGTCGAGGTGGTGGCGACGCGGTCCGTGACGGTGACGGGGACGAGCGAGATCGAGGCGGCGGGCGGCCGGGTGACGCTCAATGCCGGGCCTGTGGGGACGCTGCTAGCGAGCGGATCGATCGACGTCGGCGAGTCGACGGTGGGCGGGCTGGGCGGCGCGGTCCATCTGTTGGGGAACCGGGTCGGTCTGCTGG
>JAIXZD010000078.1 GCA_027489895.1 Planctomycetaceae bacterium | reverse complement strand
GCGCCGTATGGGTTTCCGTAGCCGTTCTGGTAGGGGCTGGCGCAGCCGGTGAGAATCGCCCCGAGGGCGACCAGGCCGGTCGTCAAGAATCGCGAAGTCATAGGGTTGGGTCCTGTGCGGGATCGGCTGCGCTGCGGGCGCATCCGCCGCCATCGGGCGCGGAATCGGGAGGTGCGACCTCCACGAAACAACAAACCGACATCCATCTGACGAATTCGCAACTTCGAGGGCATCCCTGCCCAGGCAGTCTGGCGAAACGGCAAATGGACCCGATCACAGTCCAGCGGGAGAGGCCTGTGATCGGACGAGGCGGGATTCCAACGCAACAGTCAAAACGTGTCCATGCCAGTTTCTACACGGAAACCGAAAATGCGTTTCCGAGGCAATCGAAGTATTCGGCAGGCGCCGCACGGCATCTCATTCGGGCCATGAACGGGCCATCCCAAGCAAGGCCACCTGGTCGACTTCTTGTCACTGAGATTTAAACAAAAAAACTCCCGTCGCGAGGGGCGACGGGAGTTTGCAGAGATCATCTGATTGAGGCGATGCTGGTCACGTGAAGGCTAGCGTGTCGCCCAGCCGTCTTCTTCTGACGCGTTCGAAACGCGGTCGCCAGTGGACAGGAACTTTGGCTTCGGCACGGCGGCCGAGGGGCGGCGGGTGGCCTTCCGGCCGAAGGCGCGGGCCAGGCCTTTCACGACTTCTTCCTGCTGATCCTCGCGGAGTTCCGGGAAGATCGGCAGGGCGAGCACTTCCGTGCAGGCCTTTTCGGCGACGGGCAGCATCCCGGCCTTGTAGCCGAGCGACCCGAAGCAGGTCTGCAGGTGAAGCGGCTTCGGGTAGTAGATTCCGCAGCCAATCTGGCTGGCCCGCAGCGACTTGAGCACGGTATCCCGCATGCCGTCGGTGATGCGGACGCAGTACTGATTGAACACGTGACGCCGTTCCGGAAGAACCGGCGGCGGGGTGACGACATCCAGCAGCCCGTACTCGTCGAACAGCATCGAATACCGGCGGGCATTGCGTTGGCGGGCCAAGGTCCACTCGTCGAGTTTGCGCTGCTTGATCCGCAGAACGGCGGCCTGAATCGCATCGAGGCGGCTGTTGAGGCCGACTTCCAGATGCTCATAGACGCCGATATCGCCGTGAACTCTCAGCCGCTTGAGCCGCTTGGCGATTTGCTCGTCATCGGTGGTCATGAGGCCGCCGTCGCCGGCACCGCCCAGGTTCTTCGTGGGGAAGTAGCTGAAGCAGCCGACGGAACCGAGGACACCGGCTTTGCGCCCCTTGTAGGCCGCGCCGATCGACTGGCAGGCATCTTCCACGATCGACAGACCATGTCGGGTGGCGAGCCGCCAGAGGGGGTCCATCTCGGCGCACTGGCCGAAAATGTGAACCGGCATGATCGACCGCGTGTTGGCCGTGACCGCAGCAGCGACGGCGGACGGGTCGAGGTTGAACGAGAGCGGGTCGATATCGACAAAGACCGGCTTGCCGCCACACCGCCAGATCGAGCTGCCCGTAGCGAAAAACGTGAACGGACTCGTGATCACCTCGCCACCGGGCGGCAGATCGCAGGCCATGAGGGCAAGAATCAGAGCGTCAGTTCCCGAGGCACAGCCGATGGCGAAGCGGGCATCGCAGTAGGCGGCGGATTCGGCCTCGAGCTGCGCGACTTCCTCGCCCAAAATGAACTTCTGCTCGGTGAACACCTTGGTCACCGCGGCAAGGATTTCTGTTTCCTGGCTGCGAAACTGGGCGACCAGATCGATCAGGGGGATCGGACCACAGGGCGGAACGGTCGCCGGGGCAGGATTCGTGGTGTCACTCATCGGCGACTCCATTCGCTCGAGAGATGGATCGGATTCAACCTCGATGGTCGTGGACGGAGCCAGTGGGTCATCCTGACCCGGCGTACCGCCCGTCCCATCAAGCCATTTCGTCTGTGAGGATGCCGAGAAGGCTGCGGAAATTAGGCCGCTCGGCAGGTCCTGTCAATATAAGTCGGCACGCGTGGTGGCCCGACGAAACGCTGTTCTCGATTGGTTTTGTGACTGCGACAAACTGACACGACGACTCTTTCGAC
The DNA here is from genome assembly GCA_027489895.1 of Planctomycetaceae bacterium. Lineage (GTDB taxonomy): Bacteria > Planctomycetota > Planctomycetia > Planctomycetales > Planctomycetaceae > JAIXZD01. The sequence goes on along the minus strand of JAIXZD010000078.1, from coordinate 12,559 downwards.
CGCAGTTGTCAGTGCCGCTGTCACCGCTTTCGACGAGATCGCTTGATTCCACCGAACCCTCACAGGGTCGGCTCGCCCTGTAGCGCAAACCACAGGCTTCCGTCAAACTATTCGGGTGATGGTTGGCCTTCCACGAGAACCTGCTGGTAGGCCTCGGGGATCTCGATCGAGAAGAACGGCCGGCCTGGCGGACAGGAACAGCAGACGGTTTTGACTTCCCCGTGTGCGATCCGCTGGCCTTGCTTGCGAAAATCGAATCGCAGGGAGAGCGACTTCACGCCCCTCCGCAGGACGATCAGATCGATGTCGAGCAGATCGTCGTAGAACGCGGGCGCTTCGAACACGCAACTGGCCCGAACCCTGGGCCAGCCGATCACGGAACCATCCGGCTGCACCGCCATCATCGAGAGGCCCACGCTGCGGAAGAACTCGTGCTCCGTCTCTTCCATGTACCGGTAGAAGTACGAGAAGTGCACGATGCCCGCCATGTCGGTCTCGGCGAACTGAACGCGACGGCGGTACGTGAACTGGGCAGGCATGGTGCAATCAGCAAAACAGAGGCGACAGCCCGAATGGACGTTGGGACTCAGATTGTCGGGCGTTAACGGCGGGAGACATCGAGACTGCCCCGTGGTTTCGCTGCAGCCGGGGGTTTCGATTCGGTTCGCCACGGCGTTTTCGAGCGTTTCGAGGTCGAGATTCCGGGAATCTCTGCCTCGGCCGTGGGGCCTTTGGCAGGCTCGGCGGGCGTGAGCGGTTCGTTCGGGATCGCCTCGGTGGGGATCGAGTTTCCAGGGAGGGATTCGTCGTACGGTTTCGTTCCGCCATCCTTCGGGAGTGAATCTCCGGGGGCATCCTGCGGAACCGGCGCGGGGGTTGGTTCGGGAGCGAGCATCCCCGATTCCTCGGGCGGCAGCTCGCCGAGCACGGTCCCCGTCGGATGGATCGAACTCTGGACTGGCTGGTCGCTGGAGAATGGATCGGGGAACGTGTCCACGGGGTCAAACTCGGGCACTTCGGCCGAGTAGGTCCGTGCCCAGGCTCGACGCAACGCATCCTTGTAAGCTTCGGGCGACCACATCCCTTCGGCCAGATGCACGTTGTTGTTCTGCAGCAGCGACCCCTTCCGCAAGTGCAGGTCGGTGAGCGCCTTGTTGTAGTTGACGAGGCTCGTGTAGTACTGAATCTCGGCGTTGGCGAGGCGCGTCTGGGCCTGGAGCAACAGGTCGAGCGTCTTCGTTCCCGCGCGGTACTCCGCCTCGAACGCCTGTCGTTGTCTTTCGGCGGCTCGACGGCGGTTGAAGTTCGTCTGAGCCGTCTGATATCGCCAAGCGAGCGTCTGGAACGCGTTGGCCAGTTCGTGGCTGATTTCCAGTTCTTGCAGGGCGAGCACTTCCTTCGCCTTGACGAGGCGAAGCTCCTGGTTGCGAACCTGGGCGGTTGCGTTTCGCAAACCGAGCGGCATCGAGAACTCGACGCCCATGTTGTAGCCGGTCTGCTGAGCCCGCGCCAGGCTGCGGTAGGCACTGCGGTATTCGCCTTCGGGCGTGCTTTCGTCGGCCCCCGAATCGGAGAACAGGCGGTCACCGAAGCCGTTGAGCTGGTAGTTGCTCACGAAGTCGAGCCGGGGATTGGCGAGGTTTTTCGCCGCGGTCAACTGCAGTTCCAGGCTCTTGATATTCCACTTCTGACGGCGGAGTTCTTCCCGCTTGGTGAGCGATTCCGCGAGGCACAGATGCCATTCGGGGACGAGTTCCGCGGTCGTCGGCTCGTCGGAAGGACGGATAATCCGCCCGTCGTTGGCGGGCAGTCCGAGCAGGCGCCGCATCTGCAATTCGAGCGAGTACAGATTCTGGAGCGTGTTCTCCGAACGGCTGCGGGCATCGAAATAGGTTTCGCGGGCCTGGGCTTCGTCGGCCGCACCCCCGCCCTTGGCCCCCACGTCGGTGCGGGCTTTCACTTCGCGCCAGGTTCGCAGGGCGCTGTTCCGGGCGACGACTTCGCTGTCGTACGAGCGATAGGCGAGGTAGAGGTCCCAGTAGAGATCTTCCACGTCGCGAAGCATGTTCCGCACGCTGATCTCGAAGTCCGCCACGGTGATGTCCGTGTTGATACGGGCGATCAGCACCCCCTGGTTCACCCCCGATAGCCCCTGAATGTTATCGCCGATCGGACCGGCGATTCGCGTAAACTCCGGACCGGCCCCAGCCCACAACGGCTGGCGATAGTTGAGTTGCACCGCTCCATCGTAGGCCGAGTTGTACAGCCGGTTTGGCTGGTTGGACCAGTTGTAGTTCCAGTTGTGCGTGACGCCCGCACTGGCCCCGTAGGCGAACTGCTTGGTAAGCCCCGTGCTGAACGTCGCGGTGTCCTGGTCCAGCGACTGGCCAGGCGGTACGGAACCGAACAGGAAGTTCTGGTTCTGGACGTTCGAGTTCGCCCCCCACAGCATGCGGGTGGTCAACTGCGTGTCGAACGCGGCGAGGGCCGATTCCACCCCGCGGCCACCGAACAGAATCCCCGACTCGCGAATGGCCGGGTCGTAGATCGAGTTGACGTTGTCTGGATTGGTGAAGACCTGCGACCCGCCGGTGAGAAAGTCGTTCCGGGTACGGACGATCTTGTTGTTCTTGAGCGCGAGGTGAACCGCTTCGGCCAGCGGCATATCCCACACTTCATCGCGAGTCCGGTCAGTCAGGACGCGGGGCTTTTGCGAAAAGGCCACCGGTTCAGGCGTCTCGCTATGGACGAGCGGATGCTCGATTTTGGTCGATTGCTCTTCGTAATCCTGCAGCGGGCGCTCTTCGCCGAGGTACTGCACCTCTTTATCGCCCCAATCGACGGTCGCACAACCCACCGAAAACAGGCTGACGAGCGCACTGGCCGCGAGGTTTCGCCATCGAAAACGGCGGAGACCGGAGGACTGGATGGCCATCGGTTGCATCCCTACAGGCAGAAAACTTCGAAAGACAGGGCGTTTGCGGGCCGAGTTGGTCCCAAATCGAACTGGGGACCACGACGCGGAACGACCCGCACAAACTCCGGGCGCGGCAAAAGCGCTCTACCCGGTAACATCAGTATCGGCGGAACAACCGGCAAACTTTGACAGTTTGAGCGCTAACGGTTTGATTCGTGTTGCCACAAAGGCAGACGCGTGGGAGAGGCGAGCCGACCCTGTCAGGGGTCGGTGAAACATGGGGCTTGTGGGCAACACGCGCCACGTTCGTTGGCTTGCCGTGTCTCTGCCCCATCGGGCGAATTCCACCGCCCCCTGAAAGGGTGAGCTCGCCAGTAATCGCAAACCGCGGCTCACGCCCCAGGAGACTTTGCTTCGCGGACTGGGGTTGACCACTTTTCAGGCTTGTGAGACACCACCCCGCGTTTTGCATCCAGGCAGGAGCCTCGTCCGGCCTGATCTTCAGTTTGTTACCGCTCCCGTTGTTTTCACTCCAGAGAGAGACCGCGTGATGAAAGCCGTCATCCTCGCCGGCGGGTTGGGCTCGCGATTGTCCGAAGAGACTCAACTCAAGCCCAAGCCGATGGTCGAGATCGGCGGCAAGCCGATTCTCTGGCACATCATGAAGATCTACTCGGCTCACGGAGTGAACGATTTCATCGTCTGCCTGGGGTACCGGGGGTACCTCATCAAGGAATACTTCGCGAACTACTTCCTCCACAGTTCCGATGTGACGTTCGACATTCAGTCGAACCGGATGGAAGTCCATCAGCAGAATGTCGAACCCTGGCGGGTGACGTTGATCGACACCGGCGCGAGCACGATGACCGGTGGCCGCCTCAAGGCGGTGAGCCGGTATCTCGACGACGAACCGTTCTGTTTGACCTACGGGGACGGCGTCGGGAATGTCGATATCTCGCGGTCGATTCGCTTCCATAAAGAGCACGGCAAGCAGGCGACCATGACCGCCGTTCGTCCTCCGGGACGGTTCGGCAGCCTGAAACTCGCAGGCAACAGCATCACCGACTTTGTCGAGAAGCCGCTGGGCGATGGAGGCTGGATCAATGGGGGCTTCTTCGTCCTCAATCCGTCCGTTGTCGGAACGATTGCCGGACCTTCGACCGTGTGGGAGCAGGAACCGCTCACGCGACTGGCGAGCGATGGGCAACTCGAAGCCTTCATTCACGATGGCTTCTGGCAGCCGATGGACACGCTCCGGGACAAGAATCAGTTGGAAGAGCTGTGGGCGAGTGGCCAGGCCCCGTGGAAAGTCTGGACAGACGCTCCGGAACTGCGCTTGCGGGCCGCGGCGTAGGGATGCCGGGCTGAGTGGTTGAAGGCGGAAAGACCAAAAGCTTCAGGGCGTCGCGACAGGGATGTGGGGCGACATGTTGACACCAGAGTTCTGGCGCGGAAAACAGGTCTTCGTGACGGGCCACACCGGCTTCAAAGGCACCTGGCTGTGCCTGTTGCTGGAGCGGCTTGGTGCGCATGTTTCGGGCTACGCGCTCGAACCGCCGTCATCCCCCAGCCTGTTTCAGCTCGCCGGAGTGGCTGATCGCATCGATTCGGTGCATGGCGATATCCGCGACTTCGACAAGCTGCACCAGACGATTCGCGAACGACGGCCCGAAATCGTGATTCATATGGCCGCGCAGGCGCTGGTGCGTCGGTCGTATCGCGATCCGATCGAGAATTACTCGACCAACGTGATGGGGACGGTTCATCTCCTGGAAGCGGTTCGCCGCGTGGGGAGTCCGCGCGTCGTCATCAACGTCACCAGCGACAAGTGCTATGAGAATCGCGAGATGATCTGGGGCTATCGCGAAACCGATGCGATGGGCGGCCACGACCCGTACAGCAGCAGCAAGGGGTGCGCGGAACTCGTTGCCGATGCGTACCGCAACTCGTACTTCACCCCGAAGCAGGGCGAGTCGTTGCCGATTCTCTGTTCGGTGCGCGCCGGAAATGTGATTGGTGGTGGCGACTGGGCGGAAGACCGTCTGATCCCCGACTGCATCCGATCCCTCTCGAAAAATGAAGCGGTGCTCATTCGCAGTCCGCACGCCATCCGGCCTTGGCAGCTCGTGCTTGAACCGCTGGAAGGCTATCTCACCTTGGCCGAGAAGGCCTGGGATGGTGGCAGCGAGTACGCCGGTGGCTGGAATTTCGGACCGCGCGACATCGATGCACAGCCGGTTCGCCAGATTGTGGAACGGATTGTCTCGCTGTGGGGCCCGGGAGCGCGTTGGACGCTGTCCGATGGACCGCATCCGCACGAAGCCCACTACCTGAAGCTCGACTGCACCAAGTCCCGCGCGAAGCTGGACTGGGAAGCCCGGACCAACCTGGCCCTGGCGCTCGATTGGATTGTGGATTGGTATCGAGACGTCGGGCGCGGCAAGAACGCGTACCACGTCTCGCACGAAACTCTGGATCGTTTTCTGAGCCTGGAAAGACCGTCGACATGGACAAGCCCCGACTCGCCGAGAACACCCTGGCCGCTCCCGCAGCACCCTGCTGCCGTTTTTGCCAAAGCGAGCTGACGGTCACCTTTGCCGACCTGGGGATGTCACCCCTGTCGAACTCGTACGTCTCTCCCGCCCGCCTGCGGTCGATGGAGCCGTTCTATCCGCTCCACGCCTGGGTCTGTAACGACTGCAAGCTGGTTCAGCTCGAAGAGTTCGAGTCACCCGACCAGATCTTCAGCGACTACGCCTATTTCTCGTCCTATTCGGATAGCTGGCTGGCCCATGCCGCCCGTTACACCGAAGAGATGGTCGCGCGGTTTGGTTACGACGAACTGTCCCAGGTGGTCGAGATCGCCAGCAACGATGGCTACCTTCTGCAGAACTTCGTGAAGCGCGGCATCCCCGTGCTGGGCGTCGAACCTGCGGCGAACGTCGCGGAAGTTGCCCGAGCCAAGGGCGTGGCCACCGAAGTCCGCTTCTTCGGCTGCGAAACGGCCACACTGTTGAAGGCACAGGGCAAATCGGCCGACCTGCTGTTGGGCAATAACGTGCTCGCCCACGTTCCCGACATCAACGATTTCGTCGGCGGGATGAAGATCCTGCTCAAAGCTGATGGCGAGATCACGATGGAATTTCCGCACCTCTTGCAGCTGATCGCCAACAATCAGTTCGACACGATTTATCACGAACATTTCTCGTATCTGTCGTTTCTCACGGTCTCGAAGATCTTCGCCGCGCACGGCCTCAAGATGTTCGATGTCCAGGAACTGCCCACGCACGGCGGCAGTTTGCGAATCTTCGCCTGTCATGCCGACGACGCCCGCCCGGTGGGAATCCGCGTGGCGGCGATGCTCAAGAAGGAAGACCAGGCCGGCCTCAACGACATCGCCACCTATGCCGCGTTCGGCGAGCAGGTGAAGGAAACCAAACGCAAGTTGCTCGACTTCCTGCTGGAAGCCCGGAACGCGGGCAAGACCGTGGCCGGTTACGGTGCTCCGGCTAAGGGAAATACGCTGCTCAACTACTGTGGCGTGCGGACCGACCTCGTTGACTTCACCGTCGACCGCAGCCCGCACAAGCAGGGACGTTTCCTCCCCGGAACGCGAATTCCGATCTACGGCCCCGAGATGATCGCCGAGAAGAAGCCCGACTATCTGCTGATTCTGCCCTGGAACCTCCGCGACGAAGTCATGGAGCAGATGCAGGAGATCAAGTCGTGGGGTGGGCAGTTCGTAGTGCCGATTCCCGAGGTCAAAATCTGCGCATGAAGTTTCACCCGACTCAGCTCGCGGGAGCGTATCTCCTGGACCCCGAACGTCGCGAAGACGAACGGGGTTTTTTCGCACGAACCTACTGCGCGCACGAGTTCGCGGCTCACGGTCTCGTTCCCTGTGTCGCACAGTGCAACCTGTCCCACAATCGACGGGCCGGCACAGTACGTGGCATGCACTTTCAGACAGAACCCTTTCCAGAGGCAAAACTGGTTCGCTGCACCCGGGGTGCAATCGTCGATGTCATCGTCGATCTGCGACGCGACTCACCCACCCACCGCCAGCACCTCGCGGTCGAATTGACCGAAGAGAATGGTCGCGCCCTCTACATTCCCGCGGGATTTGCCCACGGGTTTCAGACGCTGCGGGATGGAACCGAGGTCTTCTACCAGATGTCCGAGTTTTTTCACGGCGAGTGTTCCAGCGGCGTCCGCTGGAACGACCCCGCGTTCTTGATCGCCTGGCCGCTTCCAATCGCCTGTATCGCCGACAAGGACTTGCAGTTCTCCGACTATTCCGTGTAAACCCCCGCCCGTGATAAACCTACCCCTGCTTCCAGGGATGGACGAATCGCCTGAGAGAAAGCGGAGCGACCGTGTGTGAGGGGCATCGCCATTCCGAAGACGGGGAACGCCGCCAGCGAATTCTGCTGACCGGCGCAACGGGCTTCGTCGGCCGACAGGTCGCGCCGCTGCTGGTTCAGGCGGGATACGAAGTGCATGCCCTGGCACGGACAAGTCCCGTTCGACTTCCGGGGTGCGGCTCGGTCATCTGGCACGAATGCGACCTCTTCGATTCGCACGCCGTGGATGCCGCGGTCGGGCAGATTCAGGCGTCGCATCTGGTTCATCTGGCCTGGTACGCCGAGCACGGCAAGTTCTGGTCGGCCTCGGAGAACCTCGACTGTGTCGCGGCGTCGCTTAGGCTCGCGCGGTCGTTTGTTCGCAGCGGTGGCCAGCGCATCGTCGCCACTGGGACCTGCGCGGAGTACGACTGGACAACAGGCGCATCGCTCCATGAGGACGACACGTCACTCAAACCCAAAACGCTCTACGGACGCAGCAAGGCCAGTCTGTTCGAAACCCTGGCTCCCTGGGCGGCAGCCGGTGGTGTGTCGCTGGCTTGGGCGCGGCTGTTCTTCCTGTACGGCCCCGGAGAGGACTCACGCCGACTCGTCCCATCGCTGGCGCAGCCGCTGGCGCGGGGCGACGTTGCGACCTGTCGCTTCGGTAACCATCTGCGGGATTTTCTCCACGTTCGCGACGTGGCGTCGGCTCTGGTCGCGATCCTGGAATCTCAGGTGACCGGCGCGATCAACGTCGCCTCGGGGCGCGCTACGCGTTTGGGCGAGGTCTCGTACCTCCTGGCCCGAGAGCTCAACGCCGCTTCGCAACTTCGTATTGATGCACTCCCACCCACTCTGGACAATCCCGCCGCGCTCGTGGCGGACGTGACCCGGCTGCAGCGTGAAGTCGGCTGGTCGCCCCAGATCGAGTTGGGGACTGGACTGGCCGAGGCCGCACGCGACTGGGTTCGACCTGTCTCAGGGCTCCGGGCCGCAGCCTGACAAACTCCAAACTTCCTTCGAAACATTCCTGTCTCTTTCCTGGTGTGGCGTTCATGGCCGCGAGTTCACTGCCTGTTCTCAATACCGGCCTGATCGCGGGACTGCGCGACCTTGTCCGCTCCCGATCGCTGCTGTTCGATCTGGCCCAGCGCGACTTTCAGACCCGCTACCTGGGCTCGGCCCTGGGGCTGACCTGGGCGTTCATTCAGCCGACGGTGTCGATTCTGATTCTGTGGTTCGTGTTTGAAGTCGGGTTTCGGTCAGGGCCAGTGCTCACGTACCCCTTCATCCTCTGGATGACTTGCGGGACGATCATCTGGAACTTCTTCGGGGAAGCGTGGGGAGCCGGTACAGGCTGCGTCCTGGAAAGCGCGTTTCTCGTGCGGAAAGTTCGGTTCCGCGTGGGACTTCTGCCCATCGTGAAGCTGCTGTCGGCGCTGGTCATCCACACGTTTTTCATCGGTGTCTGCATCGCGATGTTCGCGGCCTATGGATACGCGCCGCGCTGGAACTATCTGCAGATCGCCTACTACCTCACGGGGTGTGCTCTGCTCATCACTGGCCTGAGCTGGCTGACCAGTTCGCTCGTGCTGTTCTACCGCGATCTCAGCCAGATTGTGGGCATGGTCCTGCAGTTCGGATTCTGGCTCACCCCGATTTTCTGGAACATCGACCGGCTGCCTGCCCACTGGAAGTGGGTCGCCTATGCGAACCCGATGTACTACGTCGTCCGCGGCTATCGCGACGCCTTCATGGGGACGAACTGGTTCTGGGATTACCCGCTGGAAACGGTCTATTTCTGGAGCGTGACTGGCGGTATCTTTCTGCTCGGAGCCACGGTCTTCCGACGGTTGCGGCCTCACTTTGCAGATGTTCTGTAGGACTGATTTTGGCTGCGGGCTTTGGTCCAACGCCTGGACTCAATCGACAGTTTCGAAGAACGGACTCTTCGAACAGATTTCGCTCTAAGACGATGCACATCGCCGATTCCTCTGATCCTTTCGATCGGAGTCGCAGGCTACACCGGGATCAGCCCGGCAGGACCGGTCATGGATGACTCTGTCAGTTCGACGTGCGACGCCGCCCCGGCGATTTCCGTTCGTGACGTCCGCAAGATCTACCACGTCTATAAACAGCCCGTCGACCGGCTGAAGCAGGCGCTCAGCCTGACCGGCAAAAAGTACTACCGCGAGTTCCACGCGCTGAAGGGGGTGACGTTTGACGTCCCCCGCGGTCAGATCGTGGGCGTCAACGGCTCCGGGAAGTCGACGCTGCTCCAGGCAATCGCCGGTTGCCTCACGCCTAGCGCCGGCTCGATTCAGGTCAATGGCCGCGTGCATGCCCTGCTGGAACTGGGGGCGGGGTTCAATCCGCAGCTCACCGGCCGGGAGAACATTTTTCTCAATGGCAGCATTTACGGACTGTCGCGTGAGCAGGTGGCTGAGGCCTACCCCCGGATCGTCGAATTCTCCGGCATTGCGTCGTTTCTCGACCAGCCTGTCCGGACCTATTCCAGCGGGATGTACGTCCGGCTCGCCTTCGCGATGCAGTTGGTGCTCCCCAAAGAGATTCTGATCGTCGATGAAGCGCTCGCCGTCGGCGACGAGCTGTTTCAACGCAAGTGCTTTGCCGCGCTCGAGGCGTTCCATGCCGAAGGCGGCACGGTGCTGTTCGTCTCACATGCCGCGTCACTGGTGAAGTCGCTCTGCACGCGTGCCGTGTTCCTCGACCAGGGCGAAATGCTCGCGTGCGGCGACTCGAAAACCGTGGTCGACGACTACCAGAAGTTCATCTACATGGAACCGGGCAAGCGGCAGCAGTTCCGCGAGGAACTGCGCGCCCAACTGGGAACGACCGTGGCCCCCGTGGCCACCGCGTCCGGAGAAGGTCCCGCACCCGCCGCCAACGTGGCCAAACCGGTTCTCCGTGAAGACGGCTACGAAGAGGGTCTCAAACCAGAATCGACGCTCGTGTACGACGAGATCGCCGCCCGAATCAGCAATGCGCGGATCGAATCGGCAACGGGAAAACGCGTCAATCGAATCACCGCGGGAAACGAGTATGTCCTCTGCTACGACGCCACGTTCCATCGCGACGCCGACCACGTCCTGTTTGGAACGGTCATCAAGACCACGCAAGGCCTGGAGCTCGGCGGAACCGCACACGAAACGCTGTTCCGTTCGATCGCGAGCGTTCGCGCAGGGGCAAGCTACGCGGCCCGCTTCCGATTCCGGGCGAGTCTCCATCCGGGCGTCTACTACTTCAATTGTGGTGTGACGGGCAGTTGCGGAGACCAGCATGGATTCCTGGCCCGTGTGATTGATGCCGTCGCCTTCCGCGTCGAGTCCGCGCTCGAACGGGGCGTCACCGGCCCGGTCGACTTTGGGTTTGCACCCTCGATCTGCGAAACGACCGGAGCCAACGTGACCAGCCGGGCCGCTTAAGGCCGTAAAGAACCAGACGAGATTCTCATACGCGGAGTTGCTTCGATTGAGAGGGGACGAGATGTCGACGCTATCGGGAAAGACGGTCTACCTGGTCATCGGGAATCCCCGCGCGGGCACCAGTGCGATCAGTCACTTTCTTTCGAACTGCGGCGTCGACTTTGGTGACCCGGCCAACTTCATCGATACCTCGATCCACAAACACAACCCGATCTTCTTCGAGCTTGAATGGGTCAATCGTCTGAACGACGAGGTGATGTCGCTTCTGGGCGGAAAGTGGGGCCAGGATTTCCTTCCCGACGAGACCGACTTTGACCATCCAACGCTTGCTTTGCTGCGGGAAAAGGGGCTGAAGCGACTGGCGGAACTCGCTCCCGAGGCGACAAAAATCGGCCTCAAGGACCCCCGGTTCTGTTTCACGTTTCCGTTCTGGAACCGACTGCTGCGAGACGCCGGGGCGGACTTGCGGCTGGTCTGGTCGATCCGATCGATCCACGCGACGCTCGAATCGAACCAGCGTTTGAATGGCTGGCCGGTGCAGCATGGCTGGTCGTTCCTGATTCAGAGCATGCTCTGTTGCCGGTACTTCACGCGGAACGAACGCGTGGTCTTCCTCGACTACGACGAGATGGTCTCGCACCCGGAGCCTTTTGCCGAGCGCGCGCTGGGACTGCTGGAGTTCACCTCCGTGCCGGTGTCGACTGCGATCTCCCATGTCGAGACATCGCTGCGTCATCATGAGGTGACGCGATCGTCTGGCTCGAACCTGCTCGACCGCTACGACGCCGATTTGCGTGCGGGCTCATTGTCGCCCGAGGCGTATCTCGTCTATCGCGATACGTACTGCCTCGCCCGGGAAACGCTCGTCCCCCCCGCGCATGCCGGTCTGCCGCGACCCACGGAGATGGTGCTGCGGACAGGCCTCAATCAGGCGAATTCGTCCCTCGCCAAAGCCCATGGACAACTCGAGCGGTCGCAGGGACTGCTCGACGAAGTCGCCGTCGGCGTCAAATCTGCCAACTCGATCCTGAACCAGACGCATTCGGAACTGGCCGCTCAGATCCGGTCACTCGGCGGAATGGGACAGGTCCTGCAGAGTTTGCTCGATGGCCAGAGAAGGCTTGAGACCACGCTCGCCGTGAAGCATGCGGCCGAATTGAACCGCGCCGAGCAACACGTTCAACGACGGCTTCGAACCCTCAGCACAAACCACGCCGCTCAGGTTCGGCGCTTGAACCGCCAGGCCGAAACTCTGAGTGCTGAACTGGCCCAGTCGCGCCAGTCCCACGCCGACGAGGTCGCTCTGCTCCGCAAACAACTGACTGAACTGCAAATGGAACTGATTCTCGTTCGACCGGGGTCCCGTCGGGTCGCATGACCCGATTCCCACAGAGAAAGTCAGGGCTGACCCAAGATTCGCTCGATCCCCTGGTGTCGCAGGCCCGATAACAAGCAAGACCGTTAAAGTCGATGCAGGAGGAACATCCCTCGTACATCGAAGATTGACGAAATGGACGAGTCGATTGTGTTGCGACCTCGTCAGAGCACCTGCCGCGCCCTGTTTAGCTGGAGTGTCGTCCAATGACGAACCCCGTCGAATCCGTAGTTGCGTTTCCCGTTGAAGGTCGATCGGTCGATGCGCTGATGACGGGTGGCGGCACGGGGTCGAACCCGATTGGCACCGACTATTTCCTTGAAGCCGCGGTTGAACATGCGCTGCGGGTCCAGGCCGAGCTGCAGGCCCGGTTGATCCGCGAGGACCTCGAGCGGAAGTCCGCCGAAAGCGCCCATTTCGGTCGAGAAGTGGCGCAGGTCCGCGACGAAGTCAGTCGGATGCAGGCTCAACTGGC
>JAIXZD010000052.1 GCA_027489895.1 Planctomycetaceae bacterium | reverse complement strand
CTCCCCCATCCCACCTCGTCCGATCGATCCCTGGTGCTTGCCCGGCGTCACAACAGGGCCAGTATTCTGCCGCCTCGTGCCACTGATGAAAACGCCATCTCATTGTACCTCAGCAGCCGAGCCGAGGTGAGAGCGTTCGCGCCGTTTGCAGGGCAATCGCACGGTGGGCATGCTTGCCCCGAAGCGGTGCAAGCATGGCACGGTCGGGCTGCTAGGACAGTCCACCCGTGGAGCCGGAAGCGTCAGCGCCCGGAGGCCGCCCACACTGTTCCAACCCTCAATCCTGGCGCACCTGCGGCAAAACCCCACCATTGCCTCGGGCCGAGTCACCGGGATGCGGGACATACGCGACGCCTTTCCACCACAGCTTCAGCGCCTGGACATGGATCGCGGCGAACACCCGCGCCGTCTGAAATGGCTGGCCGAACAAAGCCGCATTGAGAGCGTTTGTCTCGATCGGTTGCCGCTGGAGCGTGAGCGTCGCATCGAACATTTTCACCCCGGCCTGATAACTGTCCATGTGGATCGACAAGGTGTCTCCAGGCGGGCGTGAGAACCAACCATACTCCTGCTCCAGACGCATGAACGGCGAAACATGAAACTGCTTGGCGAACCGCTGCTCCCCCTCCAGCGGAACGCCCGGACGGCCCACAACGTAGCAGTGGCGTTCGTTCCAGGGCGTGTTCGACACCTCGGCCACCACCACTTCCAACTGCCCGCCGGCTGCGCCAAAGCAGTAGTAGACCGAGATCGGATTGAACACATAGCCAAAATACCGCGGCTGCGTCAGCACGCAGATCGGCCCTTCGGGACGCGCTCCTGTTTCGGCGGCGACGTACCGCCGCACCCACTCATCCAGCGGGACATCGCGGGGACCGAAGTGATCGCTACGCCGAAACCAGGCGAGCGCCGCATCGCCCTCCGAATCTCCAGCGGACCAGAACCAGCGACCGGAAAACACCGTCTCCAGTTCCGAGAGATCGAGATACAGCAAGGTCAGCGGATATCTGAACTCATGAGCCACCGGCGTAAACCGACGATGCCGAACCCGTCCCGCATACAGCGCCGACCGCATACCGACTGCACCCACGAAGTTGTGTTGTGTCTTGAACGCTCATGGTAGCGACCATAGGGAGGGCATTGCCCACCAATGCTCACCAGTTCTCAATCGCCAAAACCGTTTTCCCCCGGCTTCAACAGACGATGCAGAGGTTCTAAACGACGGGGCACTTTGTTTGGGTCGGTTGGCGATCCAAACGTTGTGTGGTGGGCCGTGCTGGTGAGCGCTGGTGGGCAGTGCCCACCCTACTGGTCCGTCTATCGATCAATGTCAGTCAAAAAGAACAGGTCGGGCCTGCCCGACACCATCACTTTTGACTTTTGACTTTTTACTTTTGACTTTTGCCTTGCTCCGTGCTGACGCAGCCCGACATTTATCGATGGATGGAGCACTACACCAGCCCCCGCTTCTTCCGTAGCCACCATTCTCCCGAGAGCGCGGCCACATACACCGCCAGCGCCCACCAGTTGTCCCAGAGCGGCACCGTGGTGATCTGCTCCAGTTCCTGACTGAACCCCTTGCTCCGCAGCATCCGCAGATGTTCGGCGAGTTTTTCGGGTGCGACCACCAGGCCGCCCGTTAGCTTTGAAATCTCCGCGAACAGGGCGGAATCCGCAGCCGGGTTCGCGAGTTCGAGGTCCTCTTCATACACCACGAAGCGCTGGGCAGCGGGCGCACCAACGGGCTTACCATTGCTGAACGCTTCAACACTGGCCCGGTACTCGCCCGCAACGAGCGTCTCGGTGAACCGTCCCGCTCCACCCGTCGCCGTCTTTTCGGGCGTCACGGACAGCAGTTCGCCTTTGGGCGTGGTCACCGTCACTTTGTACGTCGCGTCGACGATGGGCTGCTTGTCTTTATCGCGCGAGCCGAATGACAGCTCCTGCCGCTGCCCCGGTCGCAACCGCCGCTGCGAGAGCGTCAACCAGGTCGCCTCATCACCCTGCAGTTCTTTGTGGGCCAGCCACAGGATCACCTGTTGCCAGAACCGCTGGTGCGACTCTTTCTGACCGGCCAGCACCCACTGGTAGGTCGTGTCGCCGCCAAACGCCATCGACCGACCTCGGCCCACGTCCTGCACCACAAGCAACGGAGCGCCGGTTTGGGTCGTCGCCAGCAGCCGGGCGAGAGGCTTCACCGTAGCCAGGCGATTCACAGCAGGTAGCGCTGCGAGTGACTTCCACCGCTCGGCATTTTTTTCGGGACTGTCGAGCCGCATCACAAAATCGGCGAGGCCCGCAGCAGTCGGCGTCATCTGAATGGGCCCTTCCAGATGCTGGCCCGGATCGATCTCACCCGGCGTTCGCTTGTCGAGCGAGGACAGCTCCACGGGCAAAAGATCGGCCAGCGGCGTTTCCGCGTATCCCCCTGCCCCGAAATTGTCGAACCCGCCCGTCATCAGCAGACCGGAACCGGCATCCACGGCACGCTTCAGCGCCTCCAGCAGTTTGGGGCCGAACACCTTCGCTGGCACATCGCCGATGATGTACACGTCGTACTTGCCGGGCGCGAACAGCTCCGACTCGATCGTGTTGGCGTCGAGGAACTCCCCCTTGCGGATCACTTTCGTGTCGACCTGTATATCGGGCGACTCATCGATCAGCCGCAGATACCGCAGTTCCGGCCGGATCGAGTCGAAGTAAGCGACGTTGATCCCACCCTTAAGCACAGAAATATAGGTCGTCAGCTCGTTATTCGAGAGAATCGGCTCGCCATCCAGAGGCTGGACCTTGAGCGACAGCCGGAATTCTCCGGGAGTCTGCGCGACAAACTGAAACTCGACGGGCAGCAAGGCCTCGGGCTGACTGGCCCGCAGAGTTTTCGAGGGAGCGGCGAGCCGCATCGTGGACGGGCCGCCCCCGACGCCCGGCTCTTCGATGCTCAGTTGGACGATGAGATCGCGATTGGCCGCCCCCAGCGCCCGCAGCTTCGCTCCCACGACAACGGTGTTTTTGACGAATACCGTCGGGTTCACTTCGAGGTCGTCGAGCGCCAGGTCGGCCGCCTGACCGGAGAACCCGCTGGTGCCATAGAGAACGGTATCGACGGGGACTCGCGCTTCAGCGAGTCGGGCTGCGGCGATCCGCGGATCGGCATCGAACGGGGTGAGCGCCCGCTGGGCTCCATCGCCCAGCAAAAACACCCGCCCGATCCGGCGTGAGGTACCGCGTTTGGCCAGGTCATCCAGAGCCGCCCCATAGGCTGATTGATCGCCTTCCGAGGCCGCCAGATGCTCCGTCACGGGAGTCAACTCGCGCGACAGTTCAAAGCGTTCGAGAGTGACCAGCTTTTTGTCAAATTGCCCCAGTTCCGGGTCGGCTTCACCCAGCGTCTTGAGCAGATGCTCGCGGCGCGAAGCGCCGGCCGGGGCATCCCGCAGCGTCATGCTGCGGGACTGGTCGGTGACGAGCGCAATGACCACCGGCTGGTCGTCTTTGCGGGTGTATTCCAGTGTGGGCCGAAGCAGCACAAACAGCAGGACGAGCCAGCTTACCAGGCGGAGTGCAATGAGGGCCCGCTGCGTCGATCGCGGCAAATGGGAGATTGAGCGGCGATACGTGGTCAGAATGACCAGCAGCGCCGCCGCACCGAGCGCCAGCGCGATCCACCAACTGCCCCAGACCGGCTCGAAAAACAGCGAGACGCCCGTGGCAACCGCCTGGTCACCCGTTCCGCTCGCCGGTTCCGCACCCGATTCCATCGTGGTGACCCATTTCGCGCGAGTTATGCCTGGAGGATACGGGAGTCTTGTTTCAAAGGGTTTGGGTTGAGCGAGGCCACATAGGGTGGGCACGGCCACCACTGCTCACCAACTCCCGTTCTCCGAGCGACCTTTCCCCCGGCTTCAACAGAGGTTAGCGAATGCCGATTGATCGCGCTGGTCGGCGATCCGAACAAACTTCCGTCGGGCTGCGTTGGTGAGCAATGGTGGGCAGTGCCCACCCTACACTCACTTCGTAGCCAGCCAGTCCTGCAGGGCCTTTACTTTGGGGACCGGATTCGCCTTGAGGGCTTCGAGCGCCTTGACCGCGGCCAGCACCCCGGACAGTGTCGTCACGCACGGCACTCCCGCTGCCACGGCCGCCGAGCGAATCCGCCCCTCGTCCGTTCTCGCTCCTTTGCCGCTGGGCGTGTTGAAGATCAACTGGACATCGCCATTGGCCATGTAGTCGAGCAGGTTCGGCCGCCCTTCCTGCAGTTTGCGAACCGATTCGATCGCCACCCCGGCCTCGCCCAGCACGCGGGCCGTGCCCTGCGTGCCGATCAGCTTGTAACCGAGTGCCTGCAGCACCTGCGCCCCTTCGATGAACGCCTGCTTGTCACCCTTGGCGAGGCTGATGAACACGGTCCCTTCGCGGGGCAATGCGTTCCCGGCCGCGACCTGGCTTTTGGCAAACGCGATCGAGAACTGCTCGTCGATCCCCATCACTTCGCCCGTCGATTTCATTTCCGGCCCGAGGATAATGTCGACCCCGGCGAACCGCGAAAACGGGAACACCGCCTCTTTCACCGACATGTACTTCGGCCAGACTTCTTCGGTGTAACCCTGCTCCCTGAGCGAAACGCCCGCCATCGCTTTCGCCGCAATCTTCGCCAACGGCATGCCGGTCGCCTTCGACACGAACGGCGAGGTGCGGCTAGCCCGCGGGTTCACTTCCAGAATGTAGACCAGGTGCGCCCCGTTCTCTTCTTTGACAGCGAACTGGATGTTCATCAGCCCGCACACCTTGAGCGCCTTCGCCAGCCGGTGCGTCGCCACCTTGATCTCGTCGATCGTCGATTGCGGCAGCGAGAACGGCGGCAGCGCGCAAGCCGAGTCGCCCGAGTGAACTCCGGCCTCTTCGACATGCTCCATCACGCCGCCGATCAGCGATTCCGTCCCGTCGGCCAGAGCATCGACATCGACCTCGATCGCATCTTCCAGGAACTTGTCGATCAGCACCGGCCTGTCCGCCGAGGCTTCCACCGCCGTGGTCATGTACTTCACGACCGATTCTTCGTCGTAGCACATTTCCATCGCCCGGCCGCCGAGCACGTAGCTGGGCCGCAGCAGCACGGGGTAGCCAATCCGGTTGGCGGCCGTGACGGCACCGTCAACATCGATCGCCGTACCGTTGGGTGGCTGGCGCAGACCCAGATGCTGGAGAATCTGCTGAAACCGCTCGCGGTCTTCGGCCGCGTCGATCATGTCCGGACTGGTACCAATGATCTTCACGCCAGCCGCTTCCAGCCCACGCGACAGGTTGAGCGGCGTCTGCCCGCCGAATTGCACGATCACGCCATCGGGGTTCATCCGATCGCAGATGTTGAGCACATCTTCCGTGGTCAATGGCTCGAAGAACAGCACGTCCGACGTGTCGTAGTCAGTCGAGACCGTTTCCGGGTTCGAGTTGACCATGATGCTCTCGATGCCCAATTCCTTCAGGGCAAACGCCGCATGGCAGCAGCAGTAGTCGAACTCGATCCCCTGGCCGATCCGATTCGGACCGCCGCCCAGAATCATGATCCGTTTCTTGCCCGGAATCCGGGCAGGTGTTTCGTCTTCCTCTTCGTAAGTCGAATAGAAGTAGGGAGTGTAGGCCTCGAACTCCGCCGCGCAGGTATCCACCTGCTTGAACACCGCCGCGACTCCCATCTTCTTCCGGTAGGAACGCACCGTCATTTCCGACGAGTCCCACCAGTAGGCCAGTTGACGGTCGGAGTACCCGGCCCGTTTGGCTTCGAGCATCGTGGTTCGCGGGCAGTCTTCCAGCGATTTGATCGTCCGCAGCGAATCTTCCATCGCCACGAGTTCGCGCATGTGATTGAGGAACCACGGGTCGATAAACGTCAGCCCGTGGATCTGCTCGACCGTCAGCCCCGCCTTGAACGCATACCGCAGGTAATAGACCCGCTCGGCATTCGGGGTGGCGAGCTTGGCGCGGATGTCATCGAGTGAGGGCTGGCGGCTGGTCCCCCACATGTCCTTCGCGCCGCCGCCCAACCCGAAATGTCCGGTTTCCAGCCCGCGGAGCGCCTTCTGGAACGATTCCTTGAACGTCCGCCCGATCGCCATCGTCTCGCCGACCGACTTCATCTGCACGGTCAGGACCGGGTCAGCCTCAGGGAATTTTTCGAACGTCCACCGCGGAATTTTGGTGACGACGTAGTCAATCGTCGGCTCAAAACAAGCCAGTGTCTCGCGGGTGATATCGTTCGGAATCTCGTCGAGCGTGTAGCCGACCGCGAGTTTTCCCGCGATTTTCGCGATCGGAAACCCCGTCGCTTTGGAAGCCAGCGCGCTACTGCGGCTAACGCGCGGGTTCATCTCGATGACGACCATCCGCCCGTTCTTGGGGTTGACGGCAAACTGGACGTTCGAGCCGCCCGTTTCGACACCGATTTCCCGCATGACGGCGATCGTCGCATCGCGCATCCGCTGGTACTCTTTGTCGGACAGTGTCTGGATGGGTGCGACGGTGATCGAATCGCCTGTATGCACGCCCATCGGATCGAAGTTTTCGATGGAGCAGACGATCACAACGTTGTCGTTGCGGTCGCGCATCACTTCCATCTCAAATTCTTTCCACCCGATCACCGATTCTTCGAGCAGCACTTCGCCCACGGGCGACAGCGACAGCCCGCGGCGGACCTTGGCCTCGAATTCATCCTTGTTGTAGGCGATGCCTCCGCCGGCGCCCCCCAGGGTGTAGCTCGCCCGAATAATGCAGGGCAGCCCCAGATCCTTGATCGCCGCCCGGGCCTCTTCGATCGTGTGGACCGTTTTGCTGCGGGGGACATCCAGGCCGATCTTGATCATCGCCTGCTTGAACGATTCCCGCCCCTCGGCCTTTTCGATCACCTCTTCCTTGGCACCGATCAGTTCGCAGCCAAGCTGCGTGAGAATCCCCCGGCGGGCGAGGTCCATGGCCGTATTGAGACCCGTCTGGCCACCGAGCGTCGGCAAGAGCGCGTCAGGTCGCTCTTTTTCGATGATCTTCTGGACGTACTCCCACGTGATCGGCTCGATGTATGTCCGATCGGCCGTCTCGGGATCGGTCATGATCGTCGCGGGATTCGAGTTGACGAGGACAACCTCGTACCCCTCTTCACGCAGCGCCTTGCAGGCCTGGGTCCCGGAATAATCGAACTCACAAGCCTGTCCAATGACGATCGGACCGGAGCCAATGATCAGAATCTTCTTGATGTCGGTACGGCGGGGCACGGTTGCTGGATGACACGGACTTCGTGCAAAGGAATGAACGCGCGCAGCGGAGCAAGACGGTCGCACGACCCGCCCTCCGCCTCCGGTTTTGCCCTGCCGCGACCCACTCCCGGTCCGACGCAGGCCAAACTTCCATACGTTACCAACTCCTGCCCCGCTCCGAAAGTTAACGAAGCGCGTTGGCTCACTTCCAATCAACTCCATGTGAAGAAGGCATTCAGGTTCGACAGCGGCCCGCACCAGCGTTTGTGATTGCGGAGTGAGTTCAGTTTCTTCTTCACGCAGCAGCGCTGAAAGCCGTCGGAATCCATGTCGCACCCAGTCCGGCCACTGACGAATGACGACCCGGATTCGTCTGATTGGGTTCCGGATTCAGACCGATCGTTTTGGCTCCGTTCCGCCTGCTGGAGCTTGTTCACGCTGGTTCTGACACTCGGTTTCGTCACTCCCGCCTACGAACTGGATGACGACATTCGGATGATGATGATCGCCTCGGGCGATGAAGCCGGGGGCGTGCCAGACCATCGCCTGGTCTTTACCTCCAGCCTGATAGGCGGCCCACTCTCGGCGGCATACCTGGTCGCCCCGGAGATTCCCTGGTATGGCCTTTATCTGTTCACCGCCCAGTTCGCGGCCTGGACCTGCCTGATGCGTATATTGCTGGCGGGAAGGGACCATGGACTGGCACTGGGCTGGTTTGCCCTGCTCTTTCTGGTGATCGGCGTGCGGCTGATTGCCCTGGTGCAGTTCACGACCACCGCGTGGCTGCTGGGGCTGGCCGGCGTGGCGCTCGGTCTCTCCCCCTTATTAACCAGCAGTCGAATCTCTGGCGCGCGGTGGGGCGGTCCGGTCTTGCTCGGCTGTGCGGCGCTGATTCGCTTCGACATCGGCGTCCTCCTCCTGATTTTGGCCGCTTTGCCTCTATTGTCGATCTCTTCCGAGCGATTGGCGGACAGCGGTCGCCGCGTCATCGTTCTGGGGCTGGCCGTTGTCGCGGCATTTGTCATCTGGCGGGGCGACCTGGCCTGGAATTACGCGACCCCCGAATGGCGGGAGTTCTTTCGGTTCCATGGCACGTATTCGTCAATTTACGACTTTCAGCTCCTCGAATCCGTTGGGAACGAGCTGGAACTGGCACAGCGCGTGGGCTGGTCCGCCAACGATCTCAAGCTCCTGGGAGAATGGAACTACCTCGACAACACCGTTTACACGTCAGATCGCCTGGTTCAGTTCCGGAACCTGATCGAATCCGAAGGTCAGCTTCAGGCCGGATGGCGCTGGCGGCGGGCCATGTACTGGTGGCCTTACCTCGTCCAGTTCGCGATTCCCGTGCTAATGGCGCATCTGCTGGTTCTGCTGCGACCGGTGGGAGGACGAGTTGGAAAGCTCTGGCTCGTGGCGGGCGGGGCGTCGATGACTGTCGGCGCGCTGCTGTTGTTTGGCGCGGGGCGGCTTCCGCCCCATGTTGCGTTGCCGACCGCGCTCACTCCCGTCCTGCTGGCCTGCCTGCTGGAGACAGGCAGAGCGGTCCCGTCCCGGGTTTCGGTACGAAGGTCTCTCCCGGTCATCGGAATCGTCGTCCTGGCGATCTGGTCTCTTTCTCCCGCGCTGGCACGAGGTCGGGATCTCGCCGTCCGGCAGGGCCAGTTTCTCCAGTTGGTCGCCGAACTGCCGGAAGGGGAAACGGCCGTGCTCGATACCGTTTTGGATGACCAAGTCTGTGCACTGCCGTTTTCGCCTTTTCCACGCTCGCAGGCCGAGAAACTCTTCGTTTGGGGCTGGCATATCCGGACCCCGACCTACATCGAGCGGGCCACGCGGGCCGGCGTGGCGCTGGAGCATCCGGGCATGGTTGATCGCCCCGTGCGATTTGTCCTGCGGACCGCAATCCTCGGGGCCATTCAGTTATCGCTTCTCGAACATCATGGTATGGTGACGCGTGTGGTTTATGTCGGGCACTTTGGTCAGATTCCAGCCTATCGCCTCGAGCGTGTCGCGATTCCGGACCGCCCTGAATGACGGGTGTTTGGCCAGCAGCAGGATGAGTTCTCATGACGGACAACAGCGGCCGCGAAATGGAATCCGACCCGGTGCACTCGGCCGACGAGCGCCGCGTTGACCGGCGTAGCTTGCTGAAATCTCTCGCGGCAGGCACGGTCTCTGGCCTGGCTGGTGCGGGAACGACGCTTCCCGCCGGAACGGTTCTGGGCGACGAGCGGCCGACGGCCTCCTCGGCAGACAATCCGATCGTCATCGAGAACCGCCGGCCCGGTACGCTCGATTGGCAGCTCACCTATGTCCGCACGGACCGCTCGACCAAGTTCCGCTGTTCGCTGATCGAAGGCTACTGCTCGCAGACGAGCGTCACCGCCGGCGACACGCTCGACTTGTTTCTGAGTGCCAATCCCGCGACCGACGTGACCGTCGATATCTACCGGTTAGGGTACTACCAGGGGCTGGGCGGTCGGTTCGTGACGCGTCTCGGCCCAGTCGCCGTGACTCCGCAGCCCGTGCCAGAACCTGGGCCGAACCGGGTGCATGAGTGCCGGTGGGCCAAGGCGCATACACTCACGATCCCCCCCGACTGGGTCAGCGGTGTCTACGTGGGCAAGCTGTCCTGCACGGCCCACCGCTACGAGAGTTACGTCGTCTTTATTGTCCGCGACTCGCGTCCCGTCGATGTCCTGTTCCAGTGCAGCGACAACACGTGGCAGGCCTACAACAAATGGCCGTCGACGTTTTCTCTGTACGATTCCGACCCTCAAAACGCACTCAACGGGACGACGCGGGTCAGTTTCGACAGGCCCTACGGGCAATGCCCGCAGGTGGTCGATCAGCCGTTGTCACAGGGGTCGGGCGAGTTTCTCTGTTGGGAGTTTCCATGCGCGTTCTGGCTGGAGCGTGAGGGTTACAACGTCGGCTACATCTCGAACGTGGACACGCACACGCGACCGGAAACGTTCAGCCGGGCCAAGGGGATGCTGTCGGTCGGGCATGACGAATACTGGAGCCTGACGATGTACGACAACGTCCGTCAGGCAATTGCCAACGGACTGAGCGTGGGCTTTCTGTCTGGAAACACCTGCTGTTTTGTGGCCCCGCTGGTGCCGTCCACGGCTGGGCAGCCGAGCCGCGTGTTCCATCGGGCCGGGCGTTACGGCGGACTGCTCGATGCAGAGAAGGGCCAGATGGGTCCCTTTGACCTCGAAGGCCCGAACGAGAACCTGCTGATCGGTGCGCGGACCATCTCTCCCTTCAACGGTTCGGGCGACTGGATTGTCACCAAGCCGGATCATTGGCTGTTCGAAGGGACAGGGCTCAAGGCGGGCGACAAATTCCGAGGACTCGTCGGGTGGGAGTTCCACGGCGACCCCGCAGCCATTCCCGGCCTGGAAGTGGTGGCCAGCGGGACGACCACCAACGCGGGCGACCGCGATGCCCTCTTCACCAGCACTATCTACCCCGGCCCCAAGGGGAACTGGGTTTTCAACGCGTCGACCATCTTCTGGTCGATGGGATTGTCGCAGCCGCCGGGTGTGATTCAGCCCCACTCGCATTTCGGCCGACCACACGGCCCGGATGCCCGGGTCGGGCAGATCACGGCGAATTTCCTCGCGAAGTGCGGTGCCAGGCCAGGGGTACCACGCACGAGCTGACAAATGGATGACGCAGAACCGTTTCTGGCCGCCGGGGGAACTCTCGCGAGTTCCCCTACCGACGAATCAGGGGGCTGCTGATCAGTCGAAATCAAAAAAATCGGCCCCGCCTGCCAACAGGGCAAGCGGCGCCGGTACTCCATTCGGTTCGGCGCTTCGCCGGAACCGTTATTTGTTGTTGATCGTCACGCCCGGCCAGTCATCGGTCCGGAAGGGTGTCAGCGGCAGCCCCGCCCCGCTGAACATGTTGCAGACCGGATTGTCGGACCACGCGTACCGCACAGCCACGGGCTTGGCGACGCCCTCAGCGGAGACTTCGAGCTTGCCATCGGGCAGGATCGCCGCCTTTGCCCAGACCCACTTTTTGTCTTCCCCGGCGATGGCAAAGCCCCGCGGCTCGGCCACATCGAACGGACGCCAGCCACCCGTGACATGTTCGAACGTCAGGACGATCTTGTTGTCCTTGGCTTCCATCGACTTGTACCGCGGGCTGCGATTGGCAATCCCCGCGACTTTGTACGTGTCGACCAGTGCGAGTCGGGCGAGCCGCTTGGCCACATCCTGCTTGTTTTTGGGATGGATATCCTTGCCTTCGCCAATGTCGATGATGACCGCTTCGCCCGTGTTGGGCAGCCGGTCCATGGTCATCGTCTGCGCTTCGCGGAGTTCAGCCCAGTCGCTTTCGACCGGGTCCTTCACTTCGGCTTTGAAGTCGGCCAGCTGGACCCAATAGAACGGGAAGTCGCCCTGGGCCCACTCGTCCCGCCAGCTCTTGATCATCAGCGGGAAGAGGTCGCGATACTGATAGGCGCGACTGGCGTTCGATTCGCCCTGGTACCAGATCGCTCCGCGGATTCCGTACCCAATCGTCGGCTTGAGCACACCGTTGTAAATGTTGGCCGGACGGTGGTTGCCGCGCATCGCCCCTTCAGGACTGGGCGGCGGATTCTTGCCTTCAGCCTTCGCCTTTTCGGCCGCGACCTTCCACGCCGCAAGGTTCTTTTCGAAGCCCGCTTCCTGCTCCGACCAGCGTGCCAGCAGCGGGGAGTACTTTTCATCGGCGGCGAGAATGTCGCGACGGACCCACGCCTCGGCGGCCGACCCGCCCCAGGCATTGTTGATCAGCCCCACCGGAACGCCCAGCGTTTGGTGCAGTTGCCGACCGAAGAAATAGCCCACGGCCGAGAAGCCGCCCACCGTTTCCGGCGTGCAGGTGGTCCACTTCCCGTTGAAATTCCACTGCGGCTCCTGCGTGCCCACCTGGGGAACCGAGATCAGCCGGATGTTCGGGAAGTTCGCCGCGAGTTTTTCCAGGTCCTGATCGTTCGAGCTGTTGACCGACCACTGCATGTTGGACTGGCCAGCACAGACCCAGACTTCACCCACGAGGACATCGGTGAACTCGATCTTGTTCTTGCCCTGAACGGTCAACGTTCGGGCCGGTCCCACCGACAGCGGTTCGAGCGTCACCATCCACTTGCCGTCGTCGCCGGCTTTGGTGGCGTGCGTCTGCGAGTCGAACTTCACCGTCACCTCTTCGCCCGCATCGGCCTTGCCCCACACGCGGTTCTTCTGATCCCGCTGCAGCACCATATGATCGCCGAAAATGTTGGGCAGCGTCACATCCGCACAAGCGACCTGGCCGCTCACCGGAAACACTCCCAACATCAACAACGCCACCCGCCCCCACCGTTTGACCAGACCCTGCATGCTGTCACCTCCCGAGACACGAACTGAAGCTTCGGCGAACGCCGCTCCCGTTCATAAACCCGCGTCCATGAGATGTAAAGCCGTCGCAGCGAATCGCCCAAACGAAGCGCGGATAAGACGTCCTGACGCACCCCAATAAAGTGGGGCACCGCGCAGGTTGAATGAAACCGTAGTTCGCAAAAATCCGAAGGATTCCGGTTTCGCTTGCCCCGATTACAGCTGGTCGCCGTACGTGGCGCAGGAGTTTCGGGTTTCCCACAGCTTCACCGCATGCACCGGGAACCCGAACTTCTTGGCCTGCGTGTAGATCAGCCTGGCGATGTTTTCCGCGGTGGGATTGTCTGGAATCACCATCACGGGTTCCCGCCGCTCCTCGAACAACGGCAGGTACGGATCGTTTTCGTTAAGGATCATGCGATGGTCAAGCTGTTCGTCGATCCAGGTCCGTAGCGACTTCTTGATATCGGTGAAGTCGACCAGCATGCCCCGCTCGTCGAGTTCATCAGCCGCGAGCACAATCTCGGCAACGCCGTTGTGACCGTGCAAAAACCGGCATTTTCCGGAGTAGTTGAGCAGCCGGTGGCCGTAACAGAACTCGATCCGCTGCATCACCTGAAACATAACTCGTCGCTTTCCAGAACCGCCTGAGGGGTGTCGCGCAGCTGTCGGGGTCAGACGCCCCGTGCGCACCAAATCTCGGCTCACGCCAAGCTGACCGAAATCCTCGCCGGATCTACTCGTCCGCAGTCTTCTTCCGGACCGCTCGCTTGGGTGCGTCCGCGGGCTCTTCCGGTTTGGAGAGCGCCTTTTCGACCGCATCGAGCATCAGATCCATCGCGAACGGCTTCCGCAGATAGGTCTCGACGCCCAGCATCTCCGCGTATGCCTTATGCCGTCCCCCCTCATTGGCCGTGATCATAATCACTTTGGGGCGTTCGGCTTCCGGGACCGTCTGCAAAAACTCCAGCACCGGGAATCCACCGAGTTGCGGCATCATCATATCGGTGATGACCAGATCCGGATGGAGTTCACTGATCAGCCGCTTGCCTTCCTTGCCGTTCGGGGCATGGGCCACCTTGTACTCGGCGTTCTCCAACACAGTCCGCAAGGTGGTGGCGATCTCCCGATCGTCTTCAATCAACAGAATCAGCCGTGGGTCCGGCATGGTCTCGCTCTCGTGACAAACAGTATCGGCGGCGGACCGAACAAATCCTGTCGTCCGGTACCGAACCGCAATCCTAGGCCGCGCCGCCCCCATTCACAAGCACCCGTTTCTCCTCCGTGGCGGGCACGTTGCTGGGCACGAGGTTCGTGGGCGGATTTGATCCCTGCACTTCGGGCCTGACACGAAAAAGCCGCGTGCCGGTCAAATCCCGTCAAATCCGCCGTTGCCCAGTTTGGGCGGTTTGGGTAACAATCCCTCGCAGCGATGGTCTGCCCGCATCAGACTGTCCCAGATTGGAAGGAATCTCGGCTCCCATCACACGGGGCCGTTCGACCCGGGGAACCGCCCGTTCGCGACTCCGATTCATTGGTCCTGGCAGAATTGCCAAGCCCCAATGTGTCGGCGCCCGGTCCATGCTGGAGCATGGACTTTCGCCACGCGGACGGTTCCAGCACTGCGGTCAACAAGGAGGTTGCCGCGATGAGATCCGCCGGAGCCGGGCTATTCGGAGCCCTTCTAATGGTCGCACCTTTGGTGGCGATCCCGATTCTGGCTGTCGTCGGGGTCCCGCAATTCGCACCGGCCGTCGCCCCCACTCCGCTCGACGCGGTCGACGCTGAACTCGATGCCGATCTGTCGCCCGACAGCGATCGTCGCCCCGCCTCCCCCAAGCCCGCTGGACGGCACGCGAAAGCAACGACCCGTTCGTCCCGTTCCCATCTCAATGCTCCGTCCGCACGCGGTCAGGCCGAGGACCTGTTTGGCGAGTATCCCGGCGAGGTGGCCGACGAACCCTCACCCTCAGACGCTCTGGAAAACGAGCCCGATCGCCCATCGGAATCCATGGCCCGACTGGAAGAAGCCAATCTCGAACTCGATCCTGAGGCAGATCCCGTCGAGGTTCACGAGCCCGCCGAACGGTCCGGAGCGGCAAAGTCCGGCGGAACGCGGCCTGGTCATCGACCGTTGCCCGAACCGCGTTCCCGTCGGGGCGATGCCGGAGGCACTCGCGACACCGCAGCCCCTGAAGTGGCCCGTGTCTGGACCAATCAAACGCCGGGTGAAGCGCTCACAGGTTGGGAAGAAGATACCGACCCGGTTCCCGCCAACCGCTCGCGGGCAGCGACCCGGCTGGCTCAGGCCGAAGCGGCTTCCGATCCGGTCGATGTCATGGCCGATCTTGCCACCGACACACCGGCTCCCGCCCGTGCCACGCCGCGTGCCCCGCCGTCTTCCCAGCCGCCCGCCAAACGCTCGGCCCCAGCTCGGGATTCTGGTCGGGCCGCGTCCACAGGTCGTTCACCCGTCCGTTCAATTCCCGAGGAAGGAACAGGCGCCAGCGCCCCTCTGGTCGAGGAGTTCGAAGCCGTCCTCGACTCCGCGGTCGAACTCGCCGACGCCTCGGCATCAAACGCCTCGGCGCTCGCCACAAATTTGGGAAATGACGCGGCGGATGAAGTCGATGATCGTCTCGGCGAAGTGACCCGCGATCGTCTGCAGCGAAAATTCCGCGACCCGCTCGGACAGGCGGCTCCGGCAGCGCCGCCTCGCGCGAAGTCGCCTGCGACCCGGCAGCCCGCACGCAACCTGTCTTCCGATTCCGAACTCGGCCCCAGCGACGCCGATCTCGCCCAGGCGACCCCGCTTGTCGAACAAACTCCGCGAAACAGCGCCGTACGCAGCCCCACCGCGGAGGAACAGGACGCGTCAGATGCATCGCTCGAAATGGGCGATGTCGCGGCCGGAGAACTCGGTGAAGAAGCGACCGACGCGTCAGCGGACGTGGCGACCGACGATCTCGGGTCGGAGCTGGGCCAGTTGACGTGGAAGCAGGCCAATGCCCGCTTGAAAAGCTGGGGCATCCGCAAGCACAACGTCGATTACAACGGCGAAACGGGCCGATTCACGTTTCGCTGTCTCGCACCAGACCCGAACTTCGCCCAGGTATCGCAGCGGTTTGAAGCGGAAGGCGACGATCCGCTCTCCGCCGTGAATGCCGCCCTTGTCCAGATCTCCGACTGGTACCGCCAGCGGACCCGCCGCCGAGCGGAGTGAGGCTCTCCCGTGTCTGAGTTCGTCTCCTTCGACCCCACGCCGACCTGGGGACCGGTCTGCCCGCGATCGGCCAGCGCCGCCGCCGGGGACGATCGCACCCGGATCGCCTGGCTGCGTCGCCCGACATCGGAACTCGAGGCGTCACCACGTGGAAAACTGCCGCGGGAACGCTCGCAGAAAGCCGCCCGCTTGGAAGCGATCCTGCTGATCGCCGACGCGCCGATGCCACCCCGCAAGATCGCGACGCTCGCCGGACTGGCCGATGCGACCGAAGCCCGCACGCTGATGAACCGACTCAACCAGATCTATGACGAGTCGGGAACCCCCTTCCGGGTCGAGCGGGTCGCGGCTGGTTACCGCCTGCTGACGCGCCCGGAGTATTCGCTCTGGCTGGGTAAAGTCCACCAACGCGAAGCCGAACTCAAGCTGACCCCCACCGCGATGGAAACCCTCACAATCATCGCCTATCGCCAGCCGCTCACGCGGGCGGATGTCGAAGCGATTCGCGGCGTCCAGTGCTCCGAGATGATCAAGCAACTGATGGATCGCGGCCTGGTTCGCATCGGTGGTGAAGAAGACTCGCTCGGACGCCCCTTTCTTTACGAAACGACCCGCGGCTTCCTCGAGACCTTCGGCCTGCGCGACCTTTCGGAACTCCCCTACGCGGAACGTCTCCGCAAGCCCGTCGCCAGCCGCGCCGCTGCCTGACATCTCGGGTGATGGTGAGAGGCTCTCCGAGCCGCAGGGCGACGGATCGAACCGCTTTCGGGGTTCGGTCATGTTCAATCCGTGGAGTTCGCGTTTAGAATGATGGCTCGTTGATTTCGTGGACCGGCGCGACGTGGTCGTCCGGGCCGCAACACCGTTTGAAGCGGACAGTCCTCCCGTCCGCGCCGCCCTCGGGAGAGCCATCATGCCTGCGCCTGCTCCGGCGCTGCTGGACCAACTGTTTCTCGAACTCCGCTGCCGCTGCCTCGACCTCGGGGCAGCGCTCGACCGGATCGAGCGCGCCGACGATGCCGAAACTGCCGTGGCCGATCCACGCTGGGAAGGGATCAGCGAGGCCCTCCGCATTCTCCATCGTCCAGGACGTGACCGGGCCGAGCAGATTCAACTACTGTTTAGCGACGAGTACGACGCCGGATGGCGACAGAGCCGCGCCCCGCGAAACGGTTCGCACTGACTGAGTCTTTCTGCGTAGTTCCCACCGTCGAATGACACGGTCGGTTCGCCAGCCTGTCGTACCAGTACGTCATTCCAGAGGGCGTCGCCCCAACCCCTGTATCTCAGCGCCTGTACCGCCCAGACTTATTCGCCGCTTGAGGAGCCGCTCGCATGTACTTCATCGATCCGCATGTCCACATGATCTCGCGGACCACCGACGACTACGAGCGGATGGCTCGCATGGGGTGCGTCGCTCTTAGTGAACCGGCCTTCTGGGCGGGGTTCGACCGCGGCAGTGCCGAAGCGTTTCGCGACTACTTCCGGCAGTTGACCGATTTCGAACCCAAGCGAGCCAGCTGGTCGGGCATTCAGCACTTCACCTGGCTCTGCATCAACGCCAAGGAAGCCGAAAACGTTTCGCTCTCCCGCGAAGTGATTTCCCTCATCCCCGAGTTTCTCGACAAGCCCAACGTGCTCGGGATCGGCGAGATCGGCCTCAACAAGAACACGCTCAACGAATCGACCATTTTTGAAGAGCAGTACGATCTCGCCCTGAAAACCCGCGAACTCGTGCTGATCCACACGCCGCATCTGAAAGACAAGTACCGCGGCACCCGAATGATTGCCGACATGCTGCTCAACGACCCGCGGACGGAACCCGAGCGGGTGCTGATCGACCATGTCGAAGAGCACACCGTGGCGATTGCCCGCGAGAACGGCTTCTGGTGCGGGATGACGCTCTACCCGCTCACCAAATGCACGCCAGCACGCGCGGTCGACATCATCGAGCGCTACGGCGACGACCGGATCATGGTCAATTCGGCCGGGGACTGGGGCCCCTCGAACCCCTGTGCTGTCCCCGACTTCGTGATGGAGATGCGGCGGCGCGGGCACGCCGAATCGAAGATCAAAAAGATCGTCTACGACAACCCGCTCGAGTTCTTCCGCCAGTCCCGTAACTTCAAATACACGCCACCCGATACGCTCGCCGAAGTCGAATCGGTGGCGTAGCGAGAAACACCAGCGGCTCGCCTAAACCTCGATCCAGACCGACGCCGCCGCGCTTCCGATCTCCACGGACTTCGCCGAGGCGCTCGGTTCGGCGGCGAGCGTCAATTCCTCGGCGAGCGTTTCGCTCTGAATGAACGCCGACCACTTACCAAGCGCAGCCTGGGTCGGTTCGTCCACTAGCACATACCGCACCCGGATCCGCTGTTCGATCTCCAGATCGGCGTCTTTGCGAAGCTGCTGAATCTGCCTCACGAAATCCCGTGCGATCCCTTCCTCGACCAGTTCCGGAGTGAGCTGCGTCGACAGGGCCAGTTGCACGCCTTCCGCATCGCCCGCCACCCAATCGGCCGCCTGCTGCGTGCTGACCAGCACATCGTCCGGCCCGAGGTCCACCGCCGCGCCATCGATCGTCAGCGTTACCGTTTTTCCCGACCGCAGCGGCAGCATGATCTTCTGGTCGACCGTCGCGAGCGCCTTCGTGATGGCCCCCAGAGACTTACCGTACTTCGGCCCCAGCGTCTTCAGGTTCGGCTTGTAGGCGTACTTGACGAGGTCGTCGAGATCGTCAACCGCGCTGATCCGCTTTACGTTCAGTTCCTCGGCAATCACTTCGGAAAGCAGCAGTACCGCGTCCCGCTGCTCGGGCGAGCTGGTCGCAAACCGCAGTTCCCCCAATGGCTGTCGAACCCGCTGGTTCGCCTTCTCGCGCAGCCCGTGGCCCACGTTGACGACCAGTTGCGCCAGCGCCATCCGCCGCGAGAGCGACAGGTCGACAAGCGATTCGTCAACCTCGGGGTAATCGCACAGGTGCACACTCTCCGGGGCGCCCGCCACGCCGCCATTGACGACCAGGTTCTGATACATCCGCTCGCTGAGGAACGGAATCGCCGGCGCCAGCAGCTTCGACAGCGTGACCAGCGTTTCGTACAGCGTCTGATACGCGGCCAGTTTGTCGCCATCCCAACCACCGGTCGTGGCGGATCCCGCCTCTTTTCGCGACCGCCAGAACCTGCGCCGATTGCGGCGAATGTACCAGTTCGAGAGATCATCAATAAACCGGCTCGCCTCGCGCATCACCGCCTGTGCGTTGTAGACGGCGAACTCGCGGCGGGCCGTGGCGATCAACTGGTTCAGGTTCGACAGCAGCCAGCGATCGATCTCCGGTCGCTCAGCCACGGGGACGGGCGGTAGCGTGACATCGAACTCATCGAGCCGGGCATAATTGACGAAGAACGCGTACGAATTCCACAGCGGGATCAGAGTCTGTCGGCGCGTTTCATCGGCCGGGCCGCTTTTGACGAGGCACGTCGGCACGCCATCGATCGTCGTGTCGGCCGGGCCATCGGGCGTGTCGAGCGTCACTTTCTGGTCGGGCACGCGCGTCCCAAACCGCAGGTCGCTCGCCGGGTTTTGCGCCAGGTACATCCAGCGCATCGTGTCGACGCCCAACTGCTCGGCCGCCTCTTCAAACCAGATGGCCGTGCCATCCGACTTGTGCATCGGCTTGCCCGCTTCGTTCATGACGAGGCGATAGCCGAACAGCGTTTTGAACGGCGGCGTCCCCTGGAACGTCTCCTTCCAACCCATCATCGTGCCCAGCGACAGCAGCGAATAGAACCAGTTGCGGAACTGACCCGGGAAACACTCGGTGACGAGGTCCGCCGGGAACCAGCGCTGCCAGTAGTCGGGATGGGTGCCGTAGCCAACCGTCGAGAACGGGACGATCCCCGCATCGAGCCAGGGGTTGCCCACATCCTGCACGCGGGACATCAGGTTCCCGGTCTGGGGATTGCGAATCTTGACGCCATCAATCCACGGCCGGTGCGGCGTGTGCCCGTCAAAATCGTTCCAGCCCTCGACGGCGCGCTCCTTGAGTTCTGCCAGCGATCCAAGCACCTCGAACTGCTGCGGGTCCTGTTCGTCGACCCAGATCGGCAGCGCCAGGCCCCAGTAGCGCTTCTTGGAGACCATCCAGTCGCGCATCCCGGCCAGCCATTCCAGCTCCCGCTCCTGACCGCCGATGCTGTCGGGCAGCCAGTTGATCTGGCGGGTAATCGCCATGATCTCTTCCCGCCAATCCATGTTGATGAACCACTCGTCCACCAGGCGGAAGACCAGCTCATCGCCCGTCCGCCAGCAGAACGGATAGATGTGCGGATATTGCTCCACCGCAATCAGCAAGCTCTGCTCGCGGAGTGTTTCGATGACGAGGTCGACCGTCGCCGCGTCGGTCGCCCGCAGACCCGTGAACGGTCCGAAGCCTTCGAGAAAGCGTCCCTCTTCATCGAGCGGTGCGATACTGACGAGGCCCAAAGCCGCGCCGATCTGATGGTCGACATCCCCGCAACCGGGGGCCGAGTGGACGATGCCCGTCCCCTCCCCCGCGACAACGTTCGCATTCCCCTTAAAGTCGCGCCCGCCATCAACGACCGCGTGACACGAAACGCCCGACTTGCCTTTCAACTTCAGGTCTTCCGGCAGACCGCCGTCGGCCGATTGAGCCGGCAGCACATCGAACGGCCCGCGATAGGTCGCCCCGACCAGTTCGGCCCCTTTCACGATCGCTTCGACTTCGTAGCCGCCCTGCTCCTTCAAAATCTGCCCCAGCGTTTTCAGCTTGGGGCAATCCTTGGGCCATTGCCACTCGGGACGGCCAAACCCCTCCTTGAACTCTTTGGCGAGCCGCTGGTAGTCGAGGTTTTCCTTCGCGCAGTAGTAGACCGCGCCATCTTTTTTCATGCGGAGTTTGGCGTAGTCGAGTTCCGGGTTGACCATCGCCGCCACGTTGCTCGTCAACGTCCAGGGCGTCGTCGTCCAGATCAGCACATGCTCGTTTTCGACCTTTTCCCCTGACTTGTTCGTGACCAGCGGAAACTTGACGAACAGCGCGCGGTGAACATGCAGCTTCCGTCCATCGGCCACTTCCATCTGGCTATACGCACTGCCGCCCCGCCCCGACCAGGGCATCACGTCATACCCGCGATAGACCTTGCCCCGCTGGTAGCACTTTTTGAGGAACGCCCAGATCGTCTCGTTGTTCTCGGTCGAGAAGGTGAAGTAGCTTCCGCCCCAGTCGACGTTCCCCAGCCGGGCGACAATCGCCTCGGCTTTGTCTTTCACCGGTTCCCCTCGGGGCGGCGTGAACGTGATCTCGCGATCGGTACCAACCGCCTCGGCCAACTCCCGTAGCGCCTTGGGGTCGTCCCATTCCATCCAGTAGCCCAGGCGAATCGACTGCTCGGTCTGGATCGCGGCGTACTTCAGCACCCGGCGTTTGCACTCGTGAACGAACTTGTCGATCCCGAACTTCTCGATCTCGGACTTCGCCCCGAGTCCAAGCTGTTTTTCGACCTCGACTTCGACCCACAGCCCCTGGCAGTCGAACCCGTTCTGGTAGCGGATGTCGTGCCCGGTCATCGCAAAGAACCGCTGGAACGCATCCTTGTAGGTGCGGCCCCAGGCATGATGGACCCCCATGGGGTTGTTGGCCGTCATCGGCCCATCAAGAAAGCTCCAGGTTTTGCTGTTGCCGGCATTCAGCGCACGGCGTTTCTGGAAGATATCCCAGTCGCGCCAGAACCGCAGGACCTGGTGCTCGCCGTGAACGAAATCGGGATCGGAAACTTTCTCGAACATGGACGCTCGTCGGGGCTAGGCGAAAACAGGTCGTATGGTGGGCCGGGCCCCGTCGGAACCCGGCTGAATTCAAACACCAGAAAACATCCGGCCGCGACTCGACACACACTCTACGGCCGCGGCTGGGAGACCGGATTTTAGGGGAACCGACGATCCGGCGCAATCGAGGAAAGGACAGGCGACGGGTAATCTGAGAAGAGGATCAAGTACCGTCGCCATGGTCACACGAGAGAGTTTCCAGGAACGGAGTGGACCAGGCATGACTGACGACTCGATCTCGACGACCACTCCCACTCGAAAGCCGCTCGTTTCGGAGACAGACCGCCGGTGGTGGTTGCGGCTTCGCTTGCTGCTACTGCTCGGGGCATTTGCGGTAGGGTTCTGGTCTCGTGGACGGTTTGTCGCCCCGGAGCCCGCTCCACCGCAGGTTGTCTTTGCCGCGGAACGACCAGAACCGGCCGAGGGCATTCTGGTCGAAGTTGACGTGTTGCGGCGGCAAGTCGCCGAACAGCGGGCACTGCTCCGTCCCCAGGCGCTCGCCAGGAAGCAGACACTCGACGAAATGATGGCGCTCGTGCCGAGCCTCTATCCGGCCGGGGATTGGACGCTCCCCGAAGCGGGAGCCCTGGAAGACTGCTGGTTCGAGACGACCGACGGAATCCGTCTGCACGGCTGGTACGCCGCGAAGCCGGGGGCACGGGCCGCGATCGTGCTGATGCATGGCAACGCGGGGAATGTCGCCCTGTGGGGCGACTACGCGCTCCAGGTAAGCCGGAGAGCGAATGCCTCAACTCTCCTGTTTGACTACCGGGGATACGGACGCAGCGAAGGGCGCCCCACATTCGACGGAATGATCCGAGATGGACAGGCCGCCCGCGATTACCTCGCACTCCGCGAGAATCGACCCGCGACGGAGATCGTGCTCCTCGGAAGATCGATGGGTGGGGCCATCGCTGTCCAGGTCGCGGCCCGCGATGGTGCCCGCGCATTGATTCTGGAACGCACATTCGCGTCACTTCAAGAGGTTGCCGGGACCCATTTCCCCAAGGCACTGGTCAACGTGCTCGTCGCCAACCGATTGCAGTCCGGCGTCGAACTGCCCAAGTTCAAGGGGCCGGTGCTCATCAGCCATGGCGAGACGGATGAGGTGATTCCTATCGCACAGGGTCAGGCACTGTTCAACGCGGCAAACCAGCCGAAGCGATTCGTCGCCCTGGGCCCGATCGGCCACAACGACGAACAACCCGAACTCTACTGGCTGGCGTTGAACCGGTTTCTGGATGAGCTGGCGAAGTAACTCCCGCTCGTCCACGCAACACAGAGTCAACCTGGTGCAAGCCCGTCGACCGGCAGTTGCGAGACGTTGCGTTCGAGCAAAACTCGTGTGCCACTGGCTTCGCCAGTGCGAACGGGAGCACGCCGACAAGGCGCTGGCAGAGCCAGTGGCACACAACCGACACGGTCCCAATCGTCTGCATTACGACCCGATCGGCGTTTCCCCTGTGACCTCACCCTCGTACCCCGCGCAGCGAAACACGGGCAGCGCGGGATACTTCGCGTAGCCTGGCTCTGTGATCGAGCGCCCACAGAGAAAAAACGTCGACCCCTTGGCCGTGCTCACCACCCGCTTGTGCTGGCAGTCCCAGCAGAGGCCGACTCGCTCGCGCGTGGTGGTGCTGCTTCGCACGATCGACTCGTTTCTTCGGGACAGGATCGACAAGTGGAGCGAGTGTCACCGACCTCTGACAAGGTCGGCTCGCCTGAGCAGCTCACGCGAGAATCGGTTCGATCACCTCGCCGTAGACATCCGTCAGCCGGAAATCCCGACCGCCGAACCGGTAGGTGAGCTTGGTATGGTCCATCCCCGCCAAATGCAGCATCGTCGCGTGCAGGTCGTGAACCGTCAGCTTGTTTTCAACCGCGTAGTAGCCGTACTCATCGGTCGCGCCGTACGTCGTGCCGCCTTTCACGCCGCCCCCGGCCATCCACAGGCTAAAGCCAAAGGGATTGTGATCGCGACCGTCGCTGCCCTGGGCCATCGGCGTGCGTCCGAACTCCCCGCTCCAGACGATCAGCGTCTCTTCCAGCAACCCGCGCGACTTCAGGTCGGCGAGCAGCCCCGCGATTGGCTTATCGACCGCGCGGGCGTTGTCGCCATGTCCCTTCAGCAGATTCCCGTGCTGGTCCCAGCGGTCATGCCCCAGATTCTGGCAAAGGAGTTGGACGAACCGGACTCCGCGCTCGACCAGTCGCCGCGCGATCAGACACTGCCGCCCATAGACTGCCGTCGCCGGATCATCGATCCCGTAGAGGGCCTGCGTCGCCTGACTTTCAGTCGAGACATCGACCAGATCGGGCACTGCCGTCTGCATGCGGAACGCCAACTCGTAGTTGGCAATCGCCGACTCGACCGCGCCGCCCTGTCCATACCGCGACAACACCTGCTCATCCAACCGCGCTAAAAGCCGCAGCTTGCGATCGCGCACGCGCTCTTCACCGGCCGGTGTTTTCAGATCGGAAATCGGCTCGCCTTCCCCGCGGAACAGCGACCCCTGGTACGAAGCGGGCAGGAACCCGCTGGTGAAACAGTCGACCCCACCGGGCGGGATCATGCCACTATTGAGGACCACAAAACCCGGCAGGTTTTGCGATTCGCTCCCCAATCCATAGGTAAACCACGCCCCCATGCTGGGCCGGCCCTGAATGCCAATCCCCGAGTGGAAGAAGTAGTTGGCGTTCGTATGCTCCGAAAAATCGGATGTCATGCTGCGAATGACGGCGAGGTCATCGGCATGGCTCCCGATGTGCGGAAACAGATCGCTGATGGGCAGCCCCGATTCGCCATACCGCTGGAACTTCCACGGGCTTTTCAGCACCGCACCGACACTGTCGAACTGAGTCGGCTGCACCGGCAGCTTGATCTTCTGGCCGTGCTCTTTCTCAAGGAGTGGCTTGGGATCGAACGAATCGACCTGGGACACCCCCCCATCCATGTAGAGAAAAATGACCGACTTCGCCCGCGCCGGGAAATGCGAGGCGACGGGAGTCAACGGTGGCGCATCGTCCGAACGGATCACCCGACCATACGCCTCGTCCCCCCAGAGGGACGCGAGCGCGACACCGCCGAACCCCAGCGCGGCCTGCGAGAGCAGATCGCGACGCGAGATCGGCAGCGGTTGATATCGACCACAATGCACGCCCCGGCCTCCCGAAAACAACAGTGGCACTGCAACCACAGCCTCTAGCGGCGCGATGACCAAGCAGTCGTAGGGTGGGCACTGCCCACCATTGCTCACCCGTTCTCTACCTCGGTCCGACTTTTGGATCGCTACGCCGCGTTCCCCACGGAACACGCCCCAATAGACACGGTCCCGTTCGACCGGCCGACACCGATCGGTGTTTTTTGTTGACGACGTTCACCGGCGATCCGAAATGGTTCTCGGTCGTTGTTTGCCGGTGAGCGCTGGTGGGCAGTGCCCACCCTACGGCTGACAGGCGCCGCCCCAACGGGGACGGCGCCCGCGCCGTGACCGGTTAGTACTCGCGTTTCTTCGTGATGCCCGGCATCGGCACCGGGTACTTGCCGCTCGCATCCGCCAGCACCGGGGCCGGCGAATCCATCGTCAACTGGTCGGCGTTCGCGGCGAATTCATGCTCGTGGTTGAGCATTTCCTCGAACGTGACGATCTGACCCGTGTGACAGGCCATCCGCCCCATCGCCGTCGTGATGCTCGCTTCGACGCCGCGCTTCACTTCGTTGTACGGCTTGTCGTTGCGGATCGCGTCGAGCAGATGATCCCACTCGAGCTGGTACGGGCTCGGTTCAGGCTTACCCCACTGCCAGACGATTTCGTCCTTGACCATCTTCTGGGCCTTGAACGTCCGCGCCTTCGACGGAGCATGTCCCGCCTGCGAGATCACCGCCGACCCCTTGGTCCCGTGAGCGAGGCTCGCGAATTCCTGGTGGCAACCGGCGATCGTCCGGCCTTCGAGGATCAGCTTCGAGCCATCCTTGAACGTGAACTCGGTCGAGTAGCTGTCGAAGTTCTGGTCGACCGACCCTTCGCGGTAGTGCCGTCCACCCGAACCACGCGCTTCAACCGGCCAGTCGTTCTTCATCCAGCAGCATTCGTCGATGTTGTGAATGAGGAAGTCGCTGTACCCGCCGCCCGAAGCCCACAGGAAGTTGTGGAAATTCTTGATCTGCCAGATCAGCTCGTTCTCGCCCTCGGGCTTCGGTCCGATCGGCATGTTGCCCGTCGGTCCGGCCTGTCGGTAGGCCCGCAGCAGCGTCAGATCGCCAATCGCGCCGTCCTGAATCATCTTCCAGAGCTCGCCGCGGGCATCGCAATGCCGGCACATCAGCCCCACGCCCACCTTCAGGTTCTTCTTGAGCGACTCTTCGTACAGAGCCAGCATCTTCCGGCTGCCGGGTCCATCAACCGTGACCGGCTTTTCCATGAAGACGTTGAGCCCCTTCTGGATCGCGTAGCCGAAATGGACCCAGCGGAAGGCGGGCGGCGTCGTCAGGATGACGATATCGCCCGGCTTGAGGGCGTCCATCGCCTGCTTGTACCCATCGAAGCCGATGAACTTCTTGTCATCGGGAACGTCGACCTGCTTGTCGAACCGCGGCTTGAGGGCGTTGTAGCTGTTGCTCAGCTTTTCCGGCACGACATCGGCCATCGCGACGAGCTTGGTCGGCCCGTTCTTCGACGACATCGAGTCGACCGCCGCACCCGTTCCGCGGCCACCGCACCCGACCAGCGCGATCTGGACGGTATTGCTTTCCTGGGCAAACGCCCCCACGTTCGCGCTCGCCGCGAACACCGACGCGGTGGCCAGCGACCCTGCCGCCTTCAGCGCGTCGCGACGGCTCACGCCCGTTCGAATCTCGCTCATCAGTCAGGTCTCCTCTTCCCAGTTAGATGCAGACCGACCCACTCTTGAGGGCGGCTGCGAGCCGGCTCGTACAGCGCACGCGAACAGACAGACGAGGCCGATCCCCGACTCCCAACCTGGCGAAACCGAGCCACCCTTTCGCCGTTTCGATCTTCATCGGGTATCCACCAAATCACAACATATCAGACGTTGGACCTGTTTGAAATCGGCATTGAATCGCGACGTCCCCCCAACTTCTGCCGAGCGGTGAATCCGGCATACGAAGATTCGTTCAGACCTGAAGAAGATCGCCAATCAACCCCTTGTTCCACGTACCGGGCAGGAGTACATTTTGGGCGTGGCTTGCTTCGGCAGGTCGCAACCTCTGCCATGTTCGTCACGGGTTTGAAGTTTGGTGACCCTATAACGACACTCCGGGATCCTGCCCGCTGCGGCCGCGTGTATATCCGCTGTCCTGAATGACTGGCTTGTCCAGCCACCAGGAAGTCGGCTCACACAACCCGTGCGGCGGCTCCCACCTCAGTCATGAGCGGGTGTCACACAACCGGACTCGAACGGCATTACGGTGGAGGTTTTTTCATTCTTTGGGTTGGCGCCACCCCAGGCAATCCGGGGCGCGTCAATCAGGCGAGCCGACCCTGTAAGGGGTCGGTGGGAAGCGCCCGCCCCATCCCATTGCTCGCACGGCGCGTGGGGGCTCCTCGCGCAGCCCTGCTGTGACGTGAAGACGTCCCCGTCTCTCCAAGCATTCGCGCACCGACAGGCGCCACCGACCCCTCACGGGGTCGGCTCGCCTGACATCACAACGCTCGCGACGCGTCGCCGCGGGAAATCCCCTAGATCTTCCCGAACAGCGTCTTGCCGCTGGCGAGCAGGTCATCGCACGCCTGCCCCATGCGGGCCGCGACGCCCTTTTCCGCTTCTTTCAGATACGAGCGCGGGTCGTACATCTTCTTGTCGCCCACTTCGCCATCCACCTTCAACACGCCCAGGTAATTCCGGAACATGTGGTCGGCCACAGGACGCGTGAACGCGTACTGGGTGTCCGTGTCGATGTTCATCTTGATGACGCCGTAGTTGAGCGTCTCGCGGATTTCTTCAACCGGCGTCCCCGAGCCCCCGTGGAACACCAGGTCGAACTCGGCCTTTTTCCCGTACTTGGCGATGACCGCTTCCTGGCCCAGCTTGAGAATGTCCGGCCGCAGCTTCACCGAGCCGGGCTTGTAATGTCCGTGCACATTGCCAAACGTGGCCGCGAACATGTACCGGCCGATGCCATTCAGCGCTTCGTAAACCGCGAGCATATCCTCGGGCGAGGTATAGAGCTTCTCGTTGGCGACGCCCGAGTGGTCCATCCCGTCTTCTTCACCACCCACCACACCCGCTTCGACTTCGAGAATGATCTCGTTGGC
Organism: Planctomycetaceae bacterium; assembly: GCA_027489895.1. Classification (GTDB taxonomy): domain Bacteria; phylum Planctomycetota; class Planctomycetia; order Planctomycetales; family Planctomycetaceae; genus JAIXZD01. The sequence goes on along the minus strand of JAIXZD010000052.1, from coordinate 4,276 downwards.
GGCACACTCAGCCAGCAGCTTCTTCGACAGCTCGATGTTTTCCTTCAGCGGCAACTCGCTCGCATCGAGCATGTGCGACTGGAACAGGTTCGGCTGCCCGGCCTTGCGACGCTTCGCCGTCTCGGCGATCAGCGGACGCAGGAACGATTCCACCTTCTTGGGCTGACAGTGGTCGGTGTGCAGGGCAACGAGCACGTTGTACCGCTCGGCCAGGCGGTGGGCCGCCTCGGCCAGCACGATCGCCCCCAGGACCGCATCTTTGTTGCTCGTGCCCGAGGCGAACTCCCCGCCCCCGGTCGACACCTGAATGATCCCGTCCGCCTTCTTGTCGGCAAAGCCCTTGAGGGCCGCGTTGATCGTGATGATCGACGTGACGTTCACCGCCGCATAGGCGTAGTCGCCCGCTTGCGCGGCGTCGATCATGGCGGCATATTGCTTGGGTGTGGCGATGGGCATGGTTAGGCAATCCTCAAATCGTGACTCGGACGCAGTTCCGCTGAAGTCGCCTGCACCGTGCCCTGAAAGACACGCCTGCAGTTCGACATCAGCCAACCAGCGACAACTGTGCGTTGACCCGCCCCGCGTCCAGAACGCAGGCCGGAACCCGGATCCGCCGGGCGAAGGCAGCATCCTAAATCAGAAGCCCGCGAATCGCCAGCAGCCACGCCTCACCCTTAACCCCCCGCACATCAACAGAGAGCCGGGTGTCGCCTCCTCCCCGGAGACGCGGGAATCGCTATCGCCCGGAGCTTTGACCGCATCCGCCCACGACGGCAGGTGGCACTGGCGAAAGCCATTCCCCGTAGGAATGCCGGCCCAAGCACTGGCACAGCCATTGGCACACACATTTCGGACGAAGATCATGTCCCGCGACTTCAGGTCGTTACACTCGCGGGTTCATAGCCGGGTCATCGTCGACTGGAACCCGTCGCAACCTTTACAACAGTTGCCACCGGCCCTTCCGCTGGATCGGGCGTCGCGGCGCGGGTGCATTCCAGGTGGCCGTCGCCCGGTGGTTGGCCCGCAACTCTTGGGGAACAAATCCATGCGTGTCGGTGCGATGATGTTGGCCCTCCTCTGGATGGGCATGGTCTTGTCACCGGGACCGCTTCTCGCGCAGGTCGCGGAAGATCGAGCCTTCACCGCGCGGTTTGATGGCAGCGAACAGCGTTATGTGATCACCCTGCCCAGCGGGTTTGATCCCGCGCGGCCCACCGCGATGCTGATGGCGTTACACGGCCATGGCTCCGATCGCTGGCAGTTCGTGAAGGATGAGCGCGACGAATGTCGCGCCGCCCGAGACGCCGCCGCAAAGCACGGAATGATCTACGTCTCGCCGGACTATCGCGCACGGACCTCCTGGATGGGGCCCGCGGCCGAAGCCGATACGCTGCAGATCATCGAAACGCTGCGGACACGCTTTCCGGTGACCAAAGTCATCCTCTGCGGTGGGTCCATGGGTGGTACCGCCGCCCTGACGTTCGCCGCCCTGCATCCGGACCAGATCGACGGCGTGGTCTCGATGAACGGGACGGCGAACCTCGTCGAGTATGACCAGTTCCAGGACGCCATCGCCGCGTCGTTTGGCGGAACAAAACAGGAGAAGCCCGACGAATACCGCCAGCGTTCAGCCGAGCTGAACGCGGACAAACTCACGATGCCGATTTCCACGACCACCGGCGGTCGCGACACGCTGGTTCCGCCCGACAGCGTGCTCCGACTGGCGGACATGTTGACGAAGCAAAACCGCCCCTTCAAAAAGATCCATCGCCCCGAGGGCGGCCATAGCACGACCTATGCCGATGCGATGTCCGCCTTCGAATATGTCTTCGCCGCCGTTCTTGCCGACCAGCCAGCGGACGCACCGCAGCCGCTCCTGTCATTTGGCGAGAAGCCGGTGAAAATCGTTTGTCTCGGCGACAGCGTGACGGGAGTGTACTACCACACGGGAGGACGACGGGCCTATCCGGAAATGCTTGAAGTGGCGATCCGAAAAGCGATGCCCAAGGCCAACGTCCAGGTGATCAACGCGGGGATCAGCGGGCATACCACCACCGAAGGTCTGGCCCGGCTTGAGCGCGACGTTCTGATGCACCAGCCGGACCTCGTGACCATTTCGTTCGGCCTCAATGACTTGAGCCGCCTGTCCGAGGAACAGTACCGCGCCAATCTGGAGTCTGTGGTGACGCGGGCACGCGCCGCCAACGTGAAAGTCGTCCTCTGCACGCCGAACACCGTGCTCACGACAACGGCACGTCCCCTCGAAAAGCTGACACGCTATTGCGATCTATTGCGCACGCTGGCGAAGACGTTGGAAGTCCCCGTTTGCGATCAGTTCGCCGCGGGCGAGGGACTCCGCGCGAAAGATGCCTGGGCGTTCCGGCGGACCCTCAGCGATGAAATTCATCCGAACATGGATGGTCACAAACTCATGGCGGAGGAACTGTGCCGGACAATCACCGGCCGGAACGTTTCACTCTCCGACGTTGGACCGCTGTCCCCCGTTCTCGTGCGGACGCGAGCCTTGGTCGAAAGTTCAAAGCCGATCACCGTGCTGGCGATGCCGCCCTTCGACACCTTGATTGCCCCGGCCCTGAAGGAACTGGCCCCTCAAGCCGTCGTCTCCGTCAAGACCTGGCCCACGGATGGAAAGAATCTGGCCGAGCTGGAACAGGCCGCACGGGAAACCGTTCGCGGCCTGCGTCCAGACCTCGTCATCGTCTCCGTACCGCCCGGAGTGACCGCCGCCAGCGAGGAAGAATTCTTCCGGTCGTACTCCTGGATCATGAACTGGTCGTTGAGCTTTGGTCACCAGGAGTGGGATTGTCTGGTGGTTCATCCCGGCGTTTCACAACCCGACGCGACGACTCCACAATCAGACCTGATCCGACAACTGGTCCACGCCCAGGATCTGACCCTGATCGACCGCGCCGCGGGCGACACGTCGTCGGCAGAATCGATTCTCGTCAAGGCCCTGAAACAGGCCTGGTGAGAGACGTCGAACAGGGCCGTTCTGGTCGGCCATGAAACCCGAAATCGGGAAGCGTTAGGCCACGGTGAGTGGCACTGGCGGAGCCTGTGCCAGACAGAGTTACGGGACAAAGCCGAACTCCGATGGCTCTGGATCGTTCTCCCGTTTGGACGTGAGACGGCCAAGACTCCCGCGGCATCCCATCGTCAAATCGACTCCACCCGGTGTGCCACTGGCTTTGCCAGTGCCTAGCGACTCTCATCAGCCCCACCGGGTCGAACGGCAACGGGCAAGACTGAACCCAGAGGTTGGAATAGGCCTGTTTCACGATCGGACGCTTCACCCGGTACGTATGCCACTCCAGGCTCCGGCGAAGCCAGAGGCACACAGCGAAGAGTGCCAGCCGCAAGAGCAAAAAGCTCACCCGGCCTGGTGTCACGGCAGCTTCGGCCGTAGCGGCTGGCGATCCGCACCCACCGGATAAACGGCGCGATGCGATTCGAGAGAGGAAATCAGTCCGGCCATCATCCGCTTCAGGTCCTCTGGTCGATCCGCAGCCAGATTGGTCTGTTCGAAGGGATCGCGCTTCAAATGGAACAACTGGTAGTGCGTGTTCTCTGAGGCCTCGCCTGGGAAGTAGTGGTAGATCACCTTCCACTCGCCGTCGCGATAGCTCGTCCAGTAATCGCTGCGATGCGGGGCGTGCGGGTAATGGACGAGAAATGTTTCCGGCCGCGTCGCATCGCGCTCCCCCGTCAGCAGAGTTCGCAACGAGCGCCCATCGACCGCGTGTTCGGCCGGGGGAGTGACATTCGCGAGAGCCAGCAGCGTCGGAAACAGATCGGGCACGGACGCGAACTGCGACTGCATCAATCCGGCGGGAATACGCCACTCGGTTTGCAGTTTGGTCTCGCCCGGCCTGGCCCACGCGGCGATGAACGGAACGCGCACACCACCCTCGTAGTGCGAACCCTTCTTGCCACGCAGCGGCGCCGCACAGGCGACGGCATGCGGCGGCCCCAGCGGCGCATCGGACCCGTTGTCGCCCAGGAAGACGACCAGCGTACTCTCGGCCACGCCCAGAGCATCGAGGTGGTCAAGCAGGTCGCCCAGCGACTTGTCCATTCCCTCGACCAGCGTCGCAAACGCCTGGGCCGCAGGCGGCTTCCCCGATTGCCTGTAATGTTCGGCAAACCGGGGATCGGACTCGAACGGAGCATGAACCGCGTACTGTGCGAAGTAGAGGAAGAATGGCCGTTCCTCCTGCACTGCCTTGGCGACGTGGGCCTTCGCTTCAAGGGTGAG
>JAIXZD010000018.1 GCA_027489895.1 Planctomycetaceae bacterium | reverse complement strand
CGCAACCAGGGCACGGATTGTGGCAACGCGATCTGGGAGTGGCAGCAGGGCGTCCGGTCGGTGAACTGCGAAGCGATTTGGGACGCCGTCGAAAACACCTGCACCGGACAACATCACTGGCAGTGGCTACTCGTCAACGGAACGACCGACACATTCGATTGGCAATACCAAGGCAACACATGCGCCTGTCAGCCGGATGGAGGTTCCGGGGTGTCCAGTTCGAGACCCAGCTACACTCCGGTCATTCAAGGCCAGTCCGATTATCAACTCTGCAACCCCACCACGCCGTACCGCTGGCAACTTCGCGCGAGCCGCCCTACAGAGTGCGGAACCCCTGGCCCCAATTCATGCTTTGGTGAAAGTGGCTCTACATCGCAAGGCCCGCCCACAACATCACCAACCGCCGGCGCATCGGTGAGCTATCCCTGCACGATCCAGGTCTCCGACCCAGGGAGCGGGCAATGGGTCCTTGTGCAAGACTGCCGGTGTGGAACCACGGTCGCTCCCACCACGCCCGGCACAGTCGACATGGAGCGGCGGACGATCGCGTGTCAGACGTCGACCGGGAGCGGATACGGCGGCTACAGCACCGTGCTGACGGTTCGCTGGCGACTGACCGTGGACGGCGACGACGCAAAGCTGGAACTGCTCGACGAGCGAGGCAAGGTCTACTTCCTCTACGCGATTGCCGCCCCGAGGAAGTGGTGTTGCCTCTGCACAAACCCGATGGTGTTCGTTGGCTGCGGGCCGCTCTACAAATGCCCCCCGTACTCGACGCTCTGCATCAAGCCCGTTCGTCCGCAGCTTTGCCTGCCGATCCCCGAATGCCCGGCGACCGAAGTGGAAGGTGCGTTTTCTATCGCACAACCCGCACAGCCGTGGGGCGGAAGCGATCCGTGGCCCGACGAGCTCTTCGTTTACAACTACCTCGATCTGCTGTCGTTCATCGTTTTCGAAGCCGCCCCGTTGCCAGGCGGATCGGAGTGCGACACAGCGCGAGGGACATACCGCGCGATGATCGACCCGGATTTCATGTTCCCCGGCAGCACGATTGTGCGACCGCTGGAAGTGATCGTGAACGTCCGACTCCTGTTCTACGACGTGCCGGAAGCCCCGCTGGGGGCGGTTGTGGAAATGACGGTCGTCGCCGGTGACAACACGGGGGGCGGTTTCGCAACCACCCTGACGGTGCAGTACGGCAGCGCAACCGCGCTGACCTGTGACAATGAGGTGGAGCTAACGCAAATCTCCGCCGAGGCGTCTCGCGCCTACGTTGGTTTGAGTGGCACCCCGCCATACATCGCGCCGCCGCCGACCAGCAGCATCCTCCGCGTGAAAATGAGGCTGCCATGACCCTCTGCACCCTGCGGCGGGTCGATTCCCGCTCGATGATCTGCAACCGATGTGCCCGTCTGGTGATCGCGCCCGAAGGCGGGCCAGCGATCGCGATGCGTTGCCGGGCGACCAAGCCAGTTGCTCTGTCTAACGTCCCGACGCCCGACTACTGGCCAAAGGACGTTGCGGGGCTGTTGATCCCGCAGAGCGAGCTGACGCCCGCGGACATGCCGTGCCCCAGCCGTGGCGAGGCCATGCGGGAGCACGTGCCGTGCGACCTCTGTGGCCAAGAGGGCACGACGTACACCGTGTTCGCTTGCTCTGAGCACACGGAGTGCTCGTTGATCCCCCGGACAAAGGGCAACAAACTGCGGGACTGCCTGCACTGCTCGACCCGGCGGGAGCCTTCCCCCCCGAAGCTCTACTCGCTGCCGGTTGTCTCGCAACCCGTCGCGAAACGCACTGGCCCGATCAGGGTTGGCTTGCTGACGCCCGACCTTGGAGCCGGGGGCGCAGAGCGATGGATCGCCTCGCTGGCAAAGTACCTGCCGCGCGATCGCGCCATCATCAGTGCCGTTGGTGTGGTTCTAGACGGGCAGAAGTGGGACCCGATCGCTCGCGAAATCACCGCCACCGGAACACCGGTTTACGGGACCCGGCGCGTGAAGTGGGGCCTTCATCCGACCGCCAACTCGACCGTCACGTTTGTCGAAAGCGATGAGGAAGCAACCAGGCGAACGGTTGAGAGTGCGGACGTCGTGGTGTCCTGGGGAATCGCTGATCCCGGCCGGTTGCTCAATGCCGCGAACTGGCACGGGACGCACGTCGTGGTCTCTCACGGTTCGTCGGCGTGGGCACGGAACCAACTGCGCACCGCAGCTGCGGGAGCGACGCACTGCGTGGCGGTTTCTTCCGACGCGGCATCAGCGTTTCCGAAAGGCGTCAAGGCCAACGTGATCTGGAACGGATCGGAGCTGGAGCGACTCGCACCGACCCGCCCGGCCGTCGAGGTGCGCGAGGCGTGGGGCTGCACGCCCAAAGATCTGCTGGTGGGGTTTGTTGGGCGGTTGTCCCCAGAAAAGAATCCGCTCGCTGTCGCTCACCTGGCGGCCGCGCTGCAACGCCGAATGCCTTTGAGCCGCGTGCGGCCGGTGTGGGTCGGCACCGGCCTCGAACAGATTGTGCCCGGTCTGAAGGCGCATGCTCGCAGCATCGCTGGTGAAGGGTGCGTCTGGGTGCCACCGCCGCCCCATATCGGGGACGCCTGGCAGGCGCTCGACCTGCATGTCATGGCCTCGCCCGAAGAGGGGTTCTCGTTGGTTGTGACGGAAGGACTGATCTCGGGCGTGCCGACCGTGGCCACACGGGTGGGCATTGTCCCAGACCTACTGGCGCGATGGGGGCCTCTCGTTGTCCCTGTCGACATCAACCCGACTGAGGATGAGCTGGCCGACGCGGCGGAGGTGGCACTGTCGGATGCGCAACGGCCGAACGTCCGCCGCGCGCGTCAGATCGTCTGGGAAGAGTTTTCAGCGGCCCGAATGGGGGCGCGTTGGGCCGAGTTTTTGGAGGGGGTCGTATGACTGATCAAGGATGGGACCGTATCGCCAACTGTGGCAGCCGGGTGTGTGTCGGTTCTCAGTGGTCCTGTGACGACCAGGGCCACTTGTTCGACCGACGCGTTCACGTTCAGTACCCCGACCAGGTCTGTCCGTATCGCCACGTACCGACTGGGGACTTGTTAGTCACACTTGTGGAGAAACAACCGCTTGGCTTCGAGCTACTGGACTCGATCGCAACGTTCGCCCGGCAGCCGGGGTCGCTATACGTCCACTGCCGGGCGGGGATGTGCCGCGGTCCGACTGTGGCCGTTGTGTGTCTCGTCGCTCGCGGCCTGACGGTCGGTCAGGCAATGGGAGCCGTCGCTGACGCGATGGTGTCTCAATACAAATGGTTCCCGATCGCGCCCGAGTTCTACCAGGTGGTGATCAACGAAGTTTACCGATGGGCAAAACACCGGTTGGCCCCGGCGGCGTAGGTCAAGGCTAACGGGGGTCGCCGAGAAAAAGCTGATCTTTGGGTGGTTATCGCCCCCGTGGGATCCTCTTCATAAACTCACCACACCAGTCATACTGGTTGACAATTGGATACACCCAGTCACCTTCTTCAGTCCGAACTGGCGGGTACCTCTTGCAGTGATACATTCGGATTTCAATGCCATGTTCTGGCATAAAGCTAGAAAACAGGCACTCTCCACAGCACGAGTGCAAGTGGTCTTCATATTCGCCCACCGATCCGTCTCCGATCAAAGGTACTCGATACGCCTTTCCCCAGATCCTACGCGGACACACGCATCAAAGGCGAGTGGCAAGGACTCAACGTCGCTTAGCCTCAGTGCCAAACTCCATTCCTCGGGGCAACATTGACGGCGACGCATTGGCGACCTCGTTTTTGTCCTTAGTCCCCGCCAAACCGCATCATCTTCCTCCAACTCCACTTAGGTAAACCCTGTCTTTTGTGTCGATTTTTTCTTGTCGTTTGTACGTGCGCACAGTATCGTCCACCCACCCCACGACGGGGCACCGATGGTCGCGCCGGAATCAGCAAGCCCGTGGATGAAGGGCACGCGACCGCTCCCTGATGTTGGGGGCAAGATGATCTCTCTCGTCATGCTCGGCCCGGTGTCTCGGGCCATCTTCCTGCGGCTGTGGCCGCTCCTCTGCTGGATCGACACAGGCCCGATGCCGCCGTGTTCAGATCCGCCCGCGTGTGCCGTGATCGCCACGCCTGGCCGCTAGCTCTCTCCCTGCGGTGTGTTCCACCGCCTTCCATTTCTTGCGTCTGCGCTCCCGGTGCGCGCCGACGCCCCTCGAAAGGGTTCGACCAATGGACTCAACCACTCCTGACCAGTCCGTCGCGATGGTCACTCTGGCCGGCGTTCTTCGCGCGAATGGCGACGTGATCCTCGGCAGCGACATGGCCGAGACGCTCGATTTCTCCGACCTCTTCGGTGAAGGGCGTTTCGGACTGGAGGTTCGAGGCGCCCATCTCTCGGGCGTCGGAATCCTCTCCGGTGACGTGATCGTCGTCGACGAGAACAAGCCCGCGGGCGACGGCAGCATCGTGGTCGCACGCTGCGGGGCGGCCGTGCTGTTCCGGCGCTTCGCGGTTCGGCAGGGCAGGGAGCGGTTGTATCCCGAGCCGTCGCCCACGATGGACGCTCGCGACGTCGTGATCCTGGGCGTCGTCACCGGCGTGATCAGGCAGGTGAAGTGACTGGAGTTCCCGGTCCGAATCCGTCGGCCGGATTCCCGCCGCCCAAGTTGCAGGAACTTTTCGCGATGGTACAGTCCGAACAGAAATTTCGAGCGACAGGGGGATTGCCGTCCCCCTGCCGCTCTGACCGGACATCCGTTAGTGGACGGACGCGGTTTATGCTCGTGGATTCATGCCCCGCCCGAGCGGGGTATCTTTGCTTGCGCGCTGTCGAGCCATCGAATTGGCTCCAGACCTTCGCACGCCCGCCACCGTCGACGCCCAGGTGCGATCCAATCGCGTCCGTTGGGTGGTCCGGCGACGCTCTAGAAAAGCCAAAAGCCGGAAGGGGTAGCAGCCCCTTCCGGCCCGATTGGCATCACTCCATGTCACCCCCCGCGAAAGGTGCGACAAATGGAAGATACAACCGGTGCGCGCAGTGTCAACACAGATTCGCTGCTCGCGCTCGTCCTGGAAACCGGCGGCTGCTGGCTTCCTCCGGACGACGCAGGGGCGTTCTCCGCGAAGGTCTGGGGACGCCTTTTGGGCGACCGAGACGAGCGGACGATACAGCGATGGATCAAGGAACTGTCGATTCCCGCAACGGTCGCGGGAGATGAGCAGTTGGTCGAAGTTCGAGACATGCGGCGTTTTCTGCCGCGGCTCAACGTGGGAGCGGTTCCAACCGAACCGGTCCCAGCGAAAAAACGAAAGGGATAACCGATGGCCAAGCGAGGCAATGGCGAAGGTTCGATCTTCAAGGATTCGAACGGGCGATGGCGAGTATCCCTGTCGGCCGGCGAGGTCGACGGGAAGCGGAAGCGCCTGACGAGAATTGCGAAGACGCGAGCCGACGCCGTTGTCCTGCGCGACCAAATGCGGGCCGAACTGGCTCGTCCGAAGCAAACGGAAGACCCGACGACCGTTTCGGAATGGCTTCACACGTGGCTTGAGAATGGGCGAACGCACTGGGCCGAAGCCACGCACATCCAGTACCGATATGCGGTCAATTGGATCAAAGACGAAATCGGATACGTCCGGCTGTCGGCCCTGTCGCCCCAGCAAGTCCGCTCGCTGCTGACGAAGCTGAAGGATGAGAAGGGCGCGTCTGGTCGTGTTCTGCAGCTGGTCAGGTCGACGCTGATGGCGGCCTACAACGCCGCGATTCACGACGACCGCCTGGCGGTGAACCCCATCGTGAAGGTAAAAACGCCCGCGGCCGAAAGAGAGGAAATCAATCCGTTCACCGAGGACGAGGTTCGGCTGATTCTCGGCAAGACGGCCGGAGAGCGATACCACGCCATGTACGCCTTGGCGTTCTACGCGGGGCTCCGAATTGGGGAATGCCTGGGCTTGCGCTGGTCGCGCGTTGACCTGGACTCGGGAACGATCCGGGTCGAGGAACAGTTGATCGACATTGGCGGCCAACTGAAACGCACAAAGCCCAAGACGGTGACGTCGTGCAGAACCGTTGAGCTGCCCAAGGCGGTAATCACCGCTCTCCAAACGCATCGAGCCATCCTCATGAGGGAAGGCAATGCTGGCAGTGAACTGGTGTTCCCGTCCCCACAGGGAAAGCCAACGCGGCGAACGAACTTTGTTCGGCGTTACTGGGGAGCAATGTTGACCCGGCTCGGGCTTGAGCATCGCGGGTTCCATCACACACGGCACACCTTCGCGACGCTGGCACTGCGTCGCGGAGTACCACTGTCCGTGGTGTCGTCGGTGTTGGGGCATGCCAGCCCTGAAATCACCCTTCGCGTCTACTCGCACTTTCTTCGCGGCGACCAGCGAATGGCGGTTGCCGCGATGGATTCCATCGCCACTGGTGGCTCATCAGTGGCTACAACCGAAATCCGAAAATCGTCGTAAGTCTAAGTGGAGGATAGCGGGATCGAACCGCTGACCTCTTGCATGCCATGCAAGCGCTCTCCCAGCTGAGCTAATCCCCCGTGTGTTTCCTTCTCGTGGTTTGCCAGATCTTGAAGCGGTCAACCTAACCGATTCTCTGGCTTCACGTTACAGCCAACTTAGCAGCGCTGGACACCGCTTCATGGCTGGACCGCAATACAATCGGCATTTCCGGTCCAAAACGTGAGTCTGGAAGAGTAAGCCGAGTTGCCTCGGCTGTCAAGCGCCCCGTCACAATCGCCAAATCGGGATCAAAGTCCCCATACTCCTGACTGGAATCGTCCGTTCGCTGCGGAAATTGCGCTGTGGCGTTCGTCCGACGTTCCATTTCGGACACGCGCTTCCCCGGTTGAGGTTCGCCATGCCTGCTTGGTTTCAGTCTTGTTGTTTGGGCACGATCGTTCGGGGTCGGGAGGCTCGTGCGGGAAGGGAAGTCTGTGGTGGGGTTGTGAGTCAGGGGAAGCCTCACGGCTTCCGCTACACGCTCCGCGATGCCTGCTCGGGCAGGGGGGTGTTGTGGGTGTTGGTTGGGCTGTTCCCGAACTGGCTGTTTCCCACGGGGCTGGTGGCGGCAGAGCCGCCGGGTGTAGTGGTCGCGTACTCCCCGGCGGCGTCCCGGCAGTATCTGGGGTCGCCGAGTCTCGTGGCTCTTTCGGATACCGAGTATGTGCTGAGTCATGATCTGTTCGGGCCGGGTAGCAGTCGCGACCGAACGCATGTCTACGGGTCGACCGATCGGGGTGTCACCTGGACGAAGCGGGCGGAGATCACGGGGCAGTGGTGGTCGACGCTCTGCCTGCACCGCAACAACCTCTATCTGTTCGGGACGAGCAAGGAGTATGGCGACTGTGTGATTCGCCGGTCGTCCGATGGCGGTCGCACGTGGACCACGCCCGATTCTCCCGGCACCGGCCTGCTCCACCGTGGCAAGTATCACACGGCCCCGGTCCCGCTGGTCTACCATGCCGGGCGGATCTGGCGGGCGATGGAAGACGCCGAGGGAAATGGCGGATGGGGACACCACTTCCGGGCGTTCGTCATGTCGGCCCCGATCGAAAGCGATCTGCTCAACGCGGCCAACTGGACCCGCACCAATCGCATCGCCCGCGACGCAAACTGGCTGGAAGGGAAGTTTTACGGCTGGCTGGAAGGAAACCTTGTCGTTCTGCCCGACGGTACGCTGGGCAACCTGCTGCGGGTCG
>JAIXZD010000485.1 GCA_027489895.1 Planctomycetaceae bacterium | reverse complement strand
CAAGCTGACGTTCCCGGACGGGATGGAGTTTCTGCCACCCGCTCCCCCCAAACCCGAGCCCAAGCCGAAGAAGCCCGCCGCGGCGGAAGAGCCTGCGGTCCCCCTGCCGGAACTGCCCGGCGACGACGGTCTGGGCGGAGTCGCGGCGGCCGGGGGCACCGCTAATGGTCAAGACCCCGCCGCAACTGGCGCGGCTGAGGGTGCGGCGGCGCAGGCCGATCCGAGCACGAGTTCGGCTGGCGGGTCTGGTGCCGCGCCAGGTCAAGAAGCGACCACGCCGGCCGAGGGCGTCAAGTCGGTTGAGGGCGAACTGATCTCGATCGCCCCCCCCCCTGCCCCCTTGGGGGCAGATGGGAAGCCACTGGAGTCGGACGGTAAGCTGACCCGCCTCAAGCCGCCGACCGATGCGCTGTCGCTCGAAGACCGGTTGTTCTATGTCCTCCAGCCACCGCTCGAAACGTGGCTCAAGGGGCAGGAACTGATCATGCCGTTCGAGCCGTTCCCCTATCAGTACGAAGGGATCGCTTGGCTGTTCTCGCAAAAGTCGGCCCTGCTCGCCGATGAGATGGGCCTGGGCAAGACGATGCAGACGATCACGGCCGTCCGCCTGCTATTGCGCTCGGGACAGGCGCGGCGGATTCTGCTCGTCGCCCCGAAGCCGCTCATTCCGAACTGGCAACGGGAGTTCAAGACCTGGGCCGAGGAACTGCCTCTGACGACCATCGAAGGCGATGGCCCCAGGCGGACGATGCTCTGGACGATGCCCGGCCTGCCGATTCTGCTGGTCAACTACGAGATTCTCATTCGCGACATGGAGAGCTTTGGCGAGGACAAGCCCAAGTTCGACCTCGTCATTCTCGATGAGGCGCAGCGGATCAAGAATCGCGGCTCGCGGACGTCGCAGTCCGCACGGGACATCCCCCGCAAGCGCGGCTGGGCGTTGACCGGCACGCCGATCGAGAACACACCCGACGAGTTGGCGTCGCTGTACGAGTTTCTCCGCGTCGTGCCACCCGGCGCAAACCCCGACATCAAGCATCTGCAGATGCTCTCGAAGCAGTACATTCTGCGCCGGACCAAAGACCTCGTGATGAAAGACATGCCGCCGCGGCTGGACCGCGATGCGTATGTCGAACTCACCTCGACCCAGCGGTACGCCTACGACACGGCCGAGAAAGAGGGGATCGTCCAGCTCAACGAGATGGGCGATTCGATCTCAATCCAGCATGTGTTCGAGCTGGTGATGCGGCTCAAGCAGATCTGCAACTACGACCCGCTCACCAACGACAGTTGCAAGCTGGAACGGGTCGAGGCCGACATGGAGGAAATCGCGGCCTCGGGCGGCAAGGCAATTCTCTTCAGCCAGTGGACGCGGACGATCGACTGGCTGGTGGAACGGCTGCAGCGGTTCAATCCGCTGGTCTACCACGGGGGGGTGCCCACGCCCAAACGCGAGCCGATCCTGGCGCAGTTCAAGGCCGACCCGAAGGCGCACATCATTCTGATGAGCTACGCGACTGGCGCGGTGGGGCTCAACCTGCAGTTCGCGGGGTATGTGTTCCTGTACGACCGTTGGTGGAACCCGGCCGTCGAGGACCAGGCGATCAACCGCGCGCACCGCATCGGCTGCAAGAGCCAGGTGATCGTCACAAAGTTCGTCGCCAAGGATACGATCGAGGAAAAGATCGATCGGGTGCTCAATGAGAAGCGCGAGTTGTTCCGCAGCATTCTGGGAGGCGGCGAAGAAACCAGCCCGCGACTGTCGATGAACGCCAGCGAGATCTTCGGTCTGTTCGACCTGAAAGCCCGCCACGGCGTGGGAACCCGAAATATCGGCCCGAAACCCGCGGCGTGAACAGGGCGATGATCTTGAGCGGAGAGCACCCGGCGAGCCGACCCTGTCAGGGGTCGGTGGAGAGCGGTTTGGTGAAGATCAGTTTGTCGACCCCCGCAGCGTAGAAGTTGGCGATTCGCGCTTCCTGCGTATAGCCGCATTTCTTGTAGAGCGCCCACGCGCCTGCCAGCAGAGGGTCGAAAGCCGTTTCGACCAGCAGCAGCCGCGCTCCGGTTTGCGCGAGCACACCTTCAATGTGGCGGATCAGCGATTCGGCCCGGCCCATTCGGCGCTGGTCGGGATGCACGGCGATCAGGTAAAGATTCCACGTTCCCTCGGTGAGACGCTCGGGGGCGTAGTAGGCGATCGCGACAGGTCGACCGGTGTCGTCCGCGTCGACAAGCCAGGTGTGACCATCCCCCAATTGCCCCTGGAAATGCGATTCGAGTAACCCGCGTAGGAAATCGAGTTCGTCACTGCCGAACAAGCCCACCGCCCCCAGGAGCGACATGAGGGCGGGGCACTCTTCCGGGCGGATTGGTCGGATCACTGGAACCTCCGTCAAGGGGCGGTTTCTGCCATGGTACCGACACGGGAACTTCGAACAGGTTCGCACTGCGCGAAACGATGCATGGATCTTCAGCGATTTCAGGCGGGAGGGAGGGGGGGAATCGGCGATCAACGGTTTCCACCGACCGCTGACGCAGTCGGCTCGCCTGGGCTTTGAGGGCCGCGCTATTCGCCGGCGAGTTGCGGCAGCGTGAACCCGCGGCCGAGTTCGGTGAGATCGCGCTGGAAGAGGATCGTGGGCCGGGCGCGGGTGCCATCGATGATCGCTTCCACGCGGGCGAAGGGGCCGCCTCCCTCGTAGAACCCCACGGCCTGAACGCGAAAGACATCACCCCGGGCGGTGATGTAGGGGTCGAGCTTTCGAAGGGTTTCGAGGTCGGTCCATCCGTTGAAGTAGAGCCAGGCGGTCGTGGCGCGGTCGGAGACCTGGCCCGCCAGCGAGGCGCCCGTATCGGTGAGGAGTTGATTACCGACAATCGCCTCGGCCAGTTGCGTGGTCATGCCCGGCAAACCGAGCAAGACTTCCCGCGGCGCTTCGTTGATGTTGATCCGCCCCTCGACGAAGGGATCGGCCCGCACGGCGAGCACTTCGACAAGCTCGGCGACGTAGCCGCGCATCGTGCCTGGTTCGGAGGCCCAGGGACTGTCGAGCGTGGTCTGGGTGCCGTTGATCGTGGCGCGGACCTGCACGCCGACGAGTTCATAGAGCGACTTGATCTGGACCTGTCCGCCCTGGCTGACATCCATTCCCCCGCGTGTGACCGTCTGTCCCTGTCCACCGAACAACGCGGCTCCGATTACCGTTCCCAGGGCGCTCGCGGCCTGGTTGGCGTTGGCAGCCGAACCTCCGGAACCGCCTGCGCCGCCTCCAGCCCCACCCGCGGTCGAGGTGGGAGTGATGGGGGCGACGGTGGCGTTGGTGGCCGTAATGGGGGCGACCGTGCGGGAGGTGGGGGTCGTCGCGGCGAGCGTTGTTCCACCGCTGCCGCCCGTTGCACCGCCCCCGCCGGTGGAGCCAGCACCGGCCGTGCGTCCACCCGTCCCTCCTCCACCTCCGGATCCGCCACCTGTTCCGGCGCCTGTACCATTCCCGGATCCACCACCCGACCCCGAAGTCGACGTGGCGAGGGGGCCATTCATGCGATAGGCGACAATAAACGTGGCGACCTCTTCCCCCAACTCTTCTTCGACGGCGTCGTACAGTTCCGTCAGCAGGCCCTGGTTGACGTTGATCCGCTCTTCGCCATCGGCCCGCGTGTTCATCTCGCGGCTGTAAATGGTGAGGAAGTTGGTCCAGCCGCGATCAAGCAGGCCATCGGCATTGTCAAAGGGCGGGTTGAGGTCGCCATCGTTCTCGTGCGGGTCGAGCAGGCCATTCCGATTGGCATCTTCCCCATAGAGCAGTTCGGGGGTGACGCCCTTCACCAAGAGCAGATCATCGAGCGCGTCGAGCGGACCGTTAGACGGTTCGTACGGTGTGGAGAGCGAAAGGTAATAGTCGGCCTCGGCCCCAAGCGCGCGGTCGGTCACGTCGGCATCGATCCAGTCGAGAATCGAATCGGCGATCTCCTCGGTCATGTTGGGGAGATTCATCAGCAGCGTGCGGGCGGCGAGGTCGTCTTCTTCCCCCTTGAGCAGCGCATTGAGATTCAGTTTGGACGATTCATCGGAGAGACCGGCGCGGAGCATCGTGCCGGTGTCGTCGGAAGCGACGCCAGCGACCACGCTGAACTTACCGCGACCTTTTGGGCCGACGCCCTCTTTGAGGAGAATGTTCTGAAATCGGCCGGGGTTGTTGTTGAGCGTTTCCGGATTGCGCGTGGCGCGATCGGCGAGCAGGCTGGCCGCCAGTTCGACCGCGGAATCGGCCAGGGCACGGGCCTGAACATCGCGGCCGAAGCTGGCGACGGCGCGGGACTCGATCACCATCGACTCGGAAAACGCATACGCCCCCAGCGCAATCAGCGAGACGACCACCAGCACGACCACCAGCACGATTCCCCGGCGGGAGGCCTGTGGTTCGCTCGATGTTCGGCGCTGCGGCTGCATGATGGAGTTTTCGGAGTTGAGGAAACGTCTCTGGTGAACAGATCTGGCGAGCCGACCCTGTGAGGGGTCGGTGGTGTGTGCGAGTTCCCTGGTGTCGAAGGAGGTCGATTGTCACCGACCCCTCACAGGGTCGGCTCGCTTGGGAATTCTCTTCATTCTTCTTCGGTGGAAACTTCCTGGGGCATGGTGGCCGGGGCGAGGGCAACGACGATTCTCTGGGTGGTGTCGACGGGTGGGGCGAATTTTCCAAGGCCCGCGTGGCTGACGGTGAACTCGATCTCGACGGCGAAAGGCAGCCCCTGCATGACGGTGCTGTCCCACTCGGTCGTCCAGTCGACGCCATCGAAGTACCGAAACGCGAGGCGAGTCACTTCGGGGGCGACGATCTCCGTGTTGCCAGACATCGCGCCGACATCGCCCGAGGTATCGGCGTACTTAAGGGCCATGCGGTCGCCTTCCATGCGGGCGAGGCCTGGGCCCGCGACCGAGGCGGCGAGCGAGCCTTCGCCCCCCGCGAGGAACCAGGCGATCGAGAGCGTATCGCTGAGGCGGGACGAGACCGAGGCGCCCATCGCGAGGCTGGTGTAGTTGAGATCGCCTGCGGGGCGACTGGCGTGAATGAGTATTTGAGAGGCCGACCCGTACAGCCCCGGGAGTTCGGTGCTGGCCGAGTCAGATGAACTGGAGGAGCTGCCGACGGTTGAGCCACTGGTTGAGCCTGTCCCCGTGGCGCTGGCGGCGGAGCCTGCTGCGGCGCTGGCAGAGCCGGTCGCGGCAGAGCCCGTTGCGGACGATGCGGCGGCGGTCTCCGAACTGGCCGTGGCTGGGGGCGCGACAAACAGCGTCGAGCGGAGATCGCGCTCGATGCGGAGAGCGACCGCGCGGACGAGCTGCATCCGCTCGACATCGACCCGACCGGCCGTGCTGTACTTCCAGTGGAGGCCGAGCGCGGAGTAGATCGCGCCCAT
>JAIXZD010000332.1 GCA_027489895.1 Planctomycetaceae bacterium | reverse complement strand
GTCTGCAGCACCTGTCCCAGATTGACCCACGCCGTCACCAGTCCCGAGTCGATCCGCAACGCCTGCTGCAGCAGCTCGACCGCCCGGCCCGTCTGCTGATGTTCTCCGAGAAGTCCTCCCAGATTCGCCAGCACGAGCGCATAGTCCGGCCGAATCGCCAGCGCCGTTTCATAAGCCGAGATCGCCTCTGGAATCGCTCCGCCCTGCTTTCGGGCGTTCCCGAGGTTGCACCAGGCCTCGGCGAATCGGGGATCGAGGGCAATCGCCTTGTCCGCCGCCTCTGCCGCAAGCAGGTTCTGTCCCGCCGCCAATCGGACCGCCGCCAGATTGCACCACCCCTGCGGATTCAACGCATCGAGCGCGACCGCCCGCTCTAGCGACTTCGCCGCCGCGACATAATCACCCGCCGACTGTTCAATCGCCCCGCGCGTGTTCCAGAAGGTCGAGCTGCCCGGCGCGATCGCCAGCGCTGCGTCGACTTCAGCCCGTGCGGCATCCCACGCGCCCTGCTGCCAGGCAATCACGGCGGCCAGATGCCGGACCTCCGCCCGCTGGGGAAATTCTCGAACAAGCCCCTGCACCAGCGCCGCAGCCTGTGGCAGATCCCCCGCTTGAAACGCGGCCACCGCCCGCTCGAACCGTCCCTCGGTGGCCATCGATTGCTCCCGACGGGTCCGCACTGCGAGCGGCACCAGGTCCATTCCGGTCATCAGGTCGTGAGATTGGCGTACCAGTGTGCCGACTTGACGTTGCGGGACATCATTCACGCATGAAATGCGTGTGCCACTGGCTCCGCCAGTGCGAACGGGAGTCGGTTAACAAGGCACTGGCGGAGCCAGTGGCGCACCATCATTTAGGTCTCGTCTGACTGAACCAGGAAGCTAGACAGTTACTCGTCCCGGTTCAGCTTGCTCCGCCGGTCCCGCCACGGAATGTCGACGCTCTTCAAGTGCTTCGAGAAGAACGCCACCAGCAGCCCTTCCATGTTGATTCGCGGCTGACCCAGTAACTGCGTCCCATGCAGGCCGCCCGGAAACTCCGACAGATAGACCCGCCGCTGTTCGGCCGGAAGTTCGGCTTGCCCCTGGTGGACCTGATCAAAAATCTTCTTCGCCTGCCCCTTGTCCTTCGAGTCGCCCTTCGACACGCCCACAAAAAACGCAACGTTGAACGCCGGCGACTTCAAATCGCCCAGCGGTTTCGTGATGGGCAGTCCCGGAAAATTCGTCTGCGGCGAGATCATCGCGATCGCCCGCACATCTTGACCCCGCGGAGTCCGCGCCAGGCCGACACCATCTGGAAACGGCTCCTTCAGCCAATCCAGCAGCGCGAAGTTGACGGCGACACTCGCTCCCATCTCCGCACCGACCAGACCCAGCCGGCTCATGTTCAGCTCTTCGGCCTGATGTTTATCGAAGAGAAACTTCTTCACCGCCTCCATGTCGCCCGCCACCATCGCCTGATAGTCGCCCGGCTTGAGCGTCGACTCTGGCTTGGCCGGCTTTTTCGAGTCCTTTTTTTTGTTCTTGGGGTCGGCGTTGGCGTTCACGGGGAGTGCTCCGCCCCCCTCACGGCTCTCGCCATGCTCGCGGAAGTCCAGGGTCACCACCGCCATCCCGGCCTTCTGCAGCGACTCGGCCAGGCCGTTCTTCGTCTGCCACACAAACCGCGAGCCATCCCGCTCGTGCAGGCAAACCACCACGGGGGCGTCTTTCCCACCATTCGATTTGTAATAGGTAATCGCCAGTTGCTTGTTGTCGCGCGTCACGATCGTTTCGCGAACCGGCAGCGACAGATCCGACTCGGCCTGACCAACCGCCCGTTCCACCGGCGCAACCAGCGACAACAGGCTCGTCGCCAGGACCAGCGCGAACAACGACAACACAGCCCACTGACGATTACGAGACATCTCAACTCCCCTTATTCGACCGGGAGGTCGGCGGCGCTGGAAACGCCCGCAAGTGGCTTCACCGAATGGTAGAGCACGATTCCGTAGGTATCTTACGGCCAGACGATTCGTCCATGCAAACCGCGTTCGCATTCCCACCCATCGCACGACAGACTTCGGTCCCCCAATCACCGGCCACGCGACCTGCGTAGACCCTGCCGGTTGGCCAATCCAATCCGGCCCCTCCCATCGACCGTAGCGGAAGCCGTGAGGCTTCCCCCGCCACCTCGCGACCGCCGCACCCAGCCAAACATCCCCAACCTGCCTGGACCCACCGGAAATCCTCCCCGGCCGACTTTCGGTCGGGAGCAGGTTCGCTAGACTGACGATTCCCCTTCCGGTGCTGGCCCATACCGCCTGCTCCGGTCGGTATCGCGAATACGCAAACTCTCTGTCATTTCAAAACCGGCCGCATGTCGTCGCTCCTGCCTGATTCCGAACGGATTGTGATCACCGGGGTGGGGCTTACCTCGCCTCTGGGCAACACGGTCCCCGATTTGCGCCAGAACCTCCTCGCGGGAAAATCCGGCGTCGAGGCCTTCGAGACCCGCTACCTCGGCAAAACCCTCGCCGGAATCTGCCGGTTTGACGAGCTGAAGTACCAGAAGAAAAAAGACGTCCGCCGCGGCACGCGGGCCGGTTCGATCTCGGTTTTCTGCGCCAATGAGGCGATTCGCGATGCGGGTCTCGATTGGGCAACCGTCCCCCGCGAGCGGGTCGGCGTCTACATCGGCATCACCGAACACGGCAACGTCGAGACCGAAAACGAGATCTTCGAAATCTCCAAGTTCGGCTACGACACGTCGACCTGGTCGCATCACCACAATCCCCGGACCGTTGCCAACAACCCGGCCGGGGAAGTGACGCTCAATCTGGGCATCACCGGCCCGCACTACACGCTCGGGGCGGCGTGCGCGGCGGGCAACATCGGATTCATTCAGGGACTGCAGATGCTCCGTCTGCGCGAGGTCGATCTCGCGATCGTGGGCGGAGTCTCCGAGAGCATTCACACGTTTGGAATTTTCGCCAGCTTCCGCAGCCAGGGCGCGCTCGCCGAGCATGCCGATCCGACCAAGGCCTGTCGTCCGTTCGACAAGGCCCGTAACGGAATCGTCGTGGCCGAAGGCGGGGGACTCTGCACGGTCGAACGCCTCACCGATGCCCGCGCTCGCGGTGCGAAGATTTACGGCGAAATCGCCGGTTATGCCGTCAACTCGGATGCCAGCGACTTTGTCCTGCCCAACTGGCAGCGGCAGGCCGCCTGCATGCGGCTGGCGCTGGGCCGCGCAGGGCTTGATCCCTCGGCCATCGATATTCTCAGCACGCACGCGACCGCCACCGATCAGGGCGACAAAGGCGAGTGTGCCGCGATTCGCGATGTGTTTGGCAGCAGTCAGAAGCTGGCGGTGAACAACACCAAGAGCTTCATTGGCCATGCCATGGGAGCCGCCGGGGCGTTGGAGCTGTTGGGGAACATCCCGTCGTTTGAAGACGGAATCGCCCACGCTACAATCAATCTCGACGACATCGATCCCGACTGCGATTTGCCGCAGATCGTCGCGAATGTTCCGCGGCGCGTGGGCGAGGTGAACTACATCCTCAACAATTCGTTCGGGATGCTCGGCATCAATTCCGTGCTGATCGTCAAGCGGTTTTCGGCGTGATGGATCGCCAGCGCATTGCGGTCCGCCTCTGGCGGCGCGTGAGTGATTTGCAGGTTTTTGGAGAGGACGTTCGGGATGGGTCCGGCAGAGATTCGGCAGGCGCTTGTAAACATTCTGACCCGAATCTCGGGCGAAGAGGATTTGTCGCTCGTTGACGACAAACCGTTTCGCGAGCAGATGGAACTGGACAGCATGGACTTCCTCGACATCGTCATGGAACTCCGCAAGCAGTACCGCGTCCAGATCCCCGAAGAGGACTACCACCACCTCACGACCATGTCGAGCGCCGTCACTTACCTCGGCCCCCTCATGAAAGACTGCAAGGCGTAGGGCGGGCACTGAGGCTGTGATTCAATCTGTAGCCCGACGCGTCAGCGAGGGCGCACGTGGACCGGCCATGAATTCACCCCGACAGCGCCTCTTTAGTGCATTCCGACTCTGCCAGGCAGCAACAGTGCTCAGTACTCTGCCATGGATTGAACGCTGGACCGTGAGCGCCCCCGCTGACGCGTCGGGCTAAAACTTGGTCCTCCTTCCTTTGCCCCGCTCTTTACTCCGTCTTCCAGATCTCAGTATCTGCACGGAGCCACACCAGGGTTCGACACGTGGAGCAGTTCGACACGCTCATCATCGGTGCGGGCCTCTCGGGGTTGGCCGCGGGGATTCGACTCGCGTACTACGAGCAATCCGTCTGCATTCTCGAACGCCACACCACGATCGGCGGGTTGAACTCGTTCTATCGGCTGCGCGGCCGCAACCACGACGTCGGCCTCCACGCCATGACCAATTACGTTCCCAAAGGGACGAAGGTTGGTCCGCTGGCCAAGCTGCTCAAACAGCTTCGATTCCGCTGGGAAGATTTTGAACTCGTCGAACAGAACGGTTCGCGCGTCGAGTTCCCCGGCAAATCGCTGCGGTTCTCGAACGATTCCGAGCTGCTTTACTCCGAAATTCAGCGAGAATTCCCGGCCGAGTTCGAGCGGTTCATGGCCCTGGTCGCCAGGCTCGATGCGATCGACTTCGGCGATACCGAACTGGCCAAGCTGACTGCCCGCCAGGTGCTCTCCGAATCGCTGGGCGATCCGCTGCTGGTCGACATGCTGCTCTGCCCGCTCATGTTTTACGGCAGCGCCCAGCCCGACGACATGGAGTTCCTTCAGTTCGCGATCATGTTCCGCAGCATCTTCCGCGAGGGGTTCGCCCGTCCCCGGCAGGGCATCCGGCTGATTCTCAAACTGCTCACCCGCAAATACAAAGAGCTTGGCGGGGCCTTGAAGCTGCGGGCCGGTGTCTCGCGGATCGTCAGCGAGGGCGGTCGCGCCGTGGGCGTCGTGCTCGACGACGGGACGGAGATTCAGGCGAAGCGAATTCTCTCCTCGGCGGGGGCGTTTGAAACCTGGCGGATGTGCGGCCAGGGCGGTGACGAGTCGCTCTCGCAGGGGCCGTCCGATCAACCGGGCGACATCACGTTCGTGGAGACGCTCGCGGCCATCAACAAGCAACCGGCCGACCTGGGCTACCGCGACACGATCGTCTTCTACAGCCACTCCCCGAACTTCGCCTACCGCAACCCGGCCGAGCCGTGCGACCTGTCGAGCGGCATCATCTGCTCGCCCAACAACTTCCAGTACGACGAACCGCTCGACGAAGGGATGGTGCGGATCACCGCCCTCGCGAACAAGGACTACTGGATGGGGCTCTCGGAAGAGACCTATCAGGCCGAGAAGCGGGTCTGGTTCGACAAGATCGTCGAATCGTCACTGCCGTTCATTCCCGATTTTCGCCCGCACGTCGTCGATATCGACACGTTCACGCCCAGGACGATTCGCAAGTTCACGGGCCACATCCACGGCAGCGTCTACGGTGCGCCGCACAAACGCTGGGACGGCAAGACGCCCCTCGAAGAGCTCTACCTCATCGGTACCGACCAGGGCTACCTGGGAATCGTCGGGTCGATGCTCTCAGGCATCAGCATGGCCAACGCCTACGCGCTGCGCTAACCGCGAGACAACAAGTCCCACGCCAGGCGAGCCGACCCTGTCAGGGGTTGGTGAGATTCCGCGCGGCGCTTCGTTTGCCCACCAAAAACAACAACGCGTGTCACCTCGAAGGGTGACACGCGTTGCGTTGTTCATTCAGGTCAGCTTCACCGCGTCGCTACCACCGCATCTCCGCCCCGACGTGGGCCCCGTGGAGAATCAGGCTGCTGCGGTCGAGAATTTCCGTTCCGGCGTCCGGACCATCGCTGAAGTCCATGTTCGCCGGGGCCATCGCGATCCCATCGAGCCACATCACGCGGTAACCACCGCGAATCAGGAACCAGCTCGACACCTGCCAGGTCGTGTTGAGACCGACTTCACCCAGGAACGCGGATCGGTTGCTGGCGGCCTTCAGGTCGCGAACCTGAACCGTGTTGTTGAGGTCTCGCACGTTCTGCCGGACCGTAGCCTGGTTTCCGAAGATCCCCACCTTACCAAGCAGATCGAACGACACCGGCCCCCAGTCTTCGTGCCACCCCACCCCGACCTGACCCCCGTAGAGGTTATTGAGGGCGTGGATGTTGAGGTCGCTCGTACCCGAATCGAGGTCGGTGAACTGCAGATTCAGTTCCTCACCGACGTTCACATACCGGAACCCGCCGAGGAACGTCAGGCCGTACATGGTCTGCTTGTAGTTTGCTTCGGCGTTATGGAACTTCGAGTTGTAGTCGGCCAGCACGCTGTCAGCGAACGCGAAGTCCGCCAACTGCAGGGAGAGCAGACCCGGCAGACTGAGGGAGTTGTTCCCGGTGGCCGAGGCCGACGAGTTCCACTCCTGCAGTCCGAAGTACGACAGTTCGACGGCCGCGACCGGGTCGAGCTGGTAGCCGATGCTGAACTCGGCACCGAGCTCATAGTTCGAAAGGTCGAACGCACCGGTGGAAAGGACAGGCGTTCCCAATCCATTGCCGTCGTCGACGACAATCAGATTGTCCTTCACCCGTTCCCGGCTCAGCCAGAGCGCGTTGGCCGTGGCGTACCAGTACGGAGTGGGGTTGAGCGAACAGATGCCCGCAGTGCCTCCGCCGTCATTGACGACCGAGTCCGTCCAACCGCCTTCGGCGGAATCGAACGGGATCTCCTCGGAGACAGCCGTTGCAGGGGCCGGGGCATAACCGCCCGGCGGGGCGTATTCCTGGGCGGCGACCACGGCCGGAGAGGCCGAGGCGAGCGCACCAATGAGGAATGCGTAGGCGAGACGTCGCATATTCAAGGGTCTCCGCGGTCGGACGACCTGCACCAAAGCCCGGAAACGGCGGAATCGTGTTTCCGGTCAACACCGTGACACCAAGTCTTGCTGGTTCTATCGGAATCTCAGGCCTTGTTGTCACAGTCAATACGCCGGACTCGACCCGGATTCTGGCGAGGGAATCCGTCAAAAAAGATTCAAGCCGCGGAGCGACGCGCTGGCGGGCGCTTGGTGCCCCGGTCGAGGTTGGTCTCTGGAGACACTCCGATCGGCCTCAATGTGCGTCGTGGCTTCCGGGTCCGCGAAGTCGCAGAAGCCTGCACGAGCGGATGCTTACGACGTAACTGAAGGCAAGATAGTTGCTTAGGGAACGATGGCGGCCGGTGGGAAACAGTTGACAGGGGGGGCAGCGGACAGGAAAGTTCGGAAGACGCGGCGTCTGCTGTGTTCGCCGGGAGAGGTCTTTCATCCGGTGACGTTGTTGAAACCGTCAAACCGTGACTGTTGGGCGTCCTGTGAACGACAGGAGCGGTGGAACTTTTCTGTCGGACCGCGCGTCCAAGAGGGGGAGTTGCCATCAATTGGGTGGCAGCGCCTTGTCGAACCAGAACGAGACGACCTGGAAGGCACCGCTGGCGCTCGTGCGCGGCGCGACCGGGCCGATCGGCTTGAAGGTTGACCAGCACCATGGAGTGCGCGATGAGCGGAACGATCGACGCAGTGACCACCCCCACGACCAACTCCACCTCGGGCCGCAAGCCGCGCCTCGGGTCTGGAGGCTGGCGCTCGTTTCTTAACGCGCTGTCAGGCGGTGTCCTGGCGAGCGGCCCGATTCGTCGTGGCCAGGCTCGCCGCGCCGAAGGCCGCCGTATGGCCGGGGAAGAACTCGAACTCCGCCTGCTGCTGAGTGCTTCGATCCCCGCCAACGACGAACGCTGGACCTTCATCGGCCCGACGTCGATCGACAACGCCAATCCCGTCCAGACAGGAACCAATCTGCCGGCTAACGCCAATCAGATCTCCGGGACCGTCACGTCAATTGCCGTCGACCCCAACAACCCCAACCGGTTCTTCATTGGCTCCGATGGGGGGGGCGTCTGGCGGACAACCGACGGCGGGGCCGGTTGGGTCAACCAGACCGACTTCAATCCCCCTCGCGTCACGCTGACCCGTAACAATCCCGTCACTGGCCAGCCCGAAACGCTGACCGATGCCCTGACGGACATCAACGGCAATACGCTGGGCCCGGAGTATCGCACCCAGGTCATTGGTGCGATTTCCGTTTCCAAAAGTAACCCCAACATCATTTACGCGGGGACCGGGGGGGATGCTTACGGTCGCGATTCCTATCACGGCCGCGGAATTCTGAAATCGGTCGACGGCGGGGCCACCTGGACGCTCATTCGCGGTTCGGACGTCACTCCCAATGTGCCAGCCGATCCCCTCACCGGTTTCACCGGGTACACCAACACCGGTGAGTATGTCTTCGACAAGCGCGGTATCTCGCGCGTGGTCATTGACCCACTCGATCCCAACATCGTTTACGTCTCCGTAATGCAGTCGGTTTCCGATCCTCAGGATGCGATCCGGGGTGACGGCCGCCGCAATACGGGCGAACAAAACACCGGGCGAAACAGCGGGCTGGGCGGCATTTGGAAATCGCGCGATGGTGGGGTGACGTGGGAGAACACCACGGTTCAGCCCCAGCCGGTCGTGAACGGCGACGTCACATCGCAGCCCCTCAGCCAGTTCTACGACTATGTCGACCTGGTGATCGCCCCGAACAATCCCAACATCCTGTACATGGCGATCAACGACCAGGTGCAGGGGTCGGAAACGGGCGTTTACCGCTCGACCGACGGCGGTGTCCGCTGGTACCGCCTCTCCGACCATCCGACGGGTCAAAACGTCGGCCGCATCCGGCTGGCCGTCTCCGACTCCAATCCCAACGTCGTTTACTCGCTGATCGTCAACCCGAATACGGCCGGTTCGGTCTATCTCTTGAAGCGGTCGGTCAACGGCGGCATCACGTGGCAGGACACCGGTGCCCTGCCCGCCCCGAACATCCTGAACTTTGAATCTTCGATCGCGCAGTTTCCCCAGGGGGGGCAGTACGCTGCCGCGCTGATTGTCGATCCCAACGACCCGGACGTTGTCTATGTCGGCGGTTCCGTGCTGCTTCGTTCTGGTGATGCCGGCTTCAGTTGGACCGATATCAGTGCGGGCAGCGGGGCGTCCGACCTCACACCGATTCGGGAGTTCATGTGGGACCGACTGGGGGCCGGAGCGCGGCTGCTGGTCGCGTCCGATTCCGGGATCCGCCGGTTGAATACGCTCCAGGGCACCAATGGGGCCCAGTGGGATAATCTCAACACCGGTTTGGCGATCTCGAAGACAATCGCTCTCGACGCGAACCGCTTCGATGAGAATCTCGTCTACACAACGAACTGGCACACTGGGACCAACCGGTTCAACGATTCGACCACCTGGAGCCAGGTCGACCCCAACGATGGGGGCACGATCGTTGTCGACCACAGCAATCCCAACAACCTCTATCGCAGCTACCGGAATCTTGTCTTCAAGTCGACCAATGCCGGATCATCATGGTCGCAGATCTTCACGGGTACGACGTTCAGCACCACCGGTGCCTCGCCCCTGCGGTACGCTCCGCTGGTGATGGACCCCGGTAACTCCCAGCGGTTGCTGTTTGCCACGAACGTGATCTACGAAACGCTCGATGGCGGAGCGAACTGGCGGCAGGTCGTCCGGATTCCGGAAGACTGGAAAGGCTCGGGCACGGGCATTCGGCAGTACCGGACCGCGTCCCCTGCCTGGGACTTCGGATGGGGGGCCGATGGGGCGATCATCGCGCTGGGGGCCTCCACGAACCGGGACATTGTTTACGCGGTGACCCGGGGCGAGTTCCTCAATCCTTCGGCCGATGACTTCGTTAACGGTGCCTACACCGTGCCGCGGATCTGGGTCTCCACGTTCCAGGGCGACCCTCCCGGTGGCGAAGACCAGTTGTACAACTGGCGCGAAATCACCAATTTCCTGCCGTTCTCGGTGCAGGGGCTGACGCCGACCTCCATGCGTGTCGACCCGCAGGACCCGCGAACCGTTTACCTCGTTTACAACTACTTCTCACAGGGTTCGATCACCGGCAAGGTCATTCGGGTCAACAACTCGAACAACTCGTCCATTTCCGTTCTGGACATCACCAACAACCTGCCCGATTCCCCGGTCTGGGCGCTCGATATCGATCCGCGGCAGTTCGGCCCGCTCGACGACATCATCTACGTCGGGACCGACCAGGGGATCTACCAGGCCAAGGCGAATCAAAACTCCGTCAGCAACTGGGTCCGGTTCGGGGAAGACCTCCCCTACGCCCAGGTCCGCGACGTGTTCGTCAACAAGCAGACGAACACGATGTACGCGGGGCTGTACGGCCGAGGCGTGTGGCAGATCCGCCCGAACGCCACTCCGACCCTGACCACGGTCGATTCTTCGCTCACCACGCCGGAAGATCGTCCCCTCGTCATCCTCTACAACGACCTCGCTTCGCGGGCGAATGAGGCCGACCGCAATGGCGACGCCCTCAGTTTCGTGGTGGATCAGGTATTCACGGGGAGACTGGAAGTGCGCATCCGTCAAGGTGCGACTCCGGCGCAGGATGTCTACATTCCGGTGACGCCTGGCGCGACCCGGCTGGAATTCAACTCGGCGTCATCGGCCTGGCGCTGGACCCCGCCGACGAATGCCAACAACAACACCAACGGCGGCGCCTTCCTCGCCTTCTCGGTCCGCGTGACCGACCTGGAGCTGACCTCCACGCCCGATGTCCCGGTCTTCATTTCGGTGACGCCGGTCAACGATCCGCCCACGACGACGGTTCAGCCGCTGTTCCTCGATGTCGGGCCGAACTCGATCCGCAGTTACTCGCACACCGAACTGATCGCCCTGCTCAACCCGGTGATCGGTCCCACACCCACCGACGACACCGAGGGCACGTTCGCCAGCCTGCGAATTGAAGTCCTCGGAACGATTCCCGCGGGAGTCTCCTTCTTCCGCAATGGCGTGACGCCGCTTGCCCCGGGGGACGTGATCGGCCCGGGCGATACGCTGCAGATTCGCACCGTGGGACAAGTCCTCGGAAACGTCATTCAGGACCTGTTCAGTTTCCGCCTGGTCGACGATGGAAATGCGGCCCCAGCCGTCCTCGGAGATCCCGATCCGCGCGTTTCCACCACGGCCACCGTCGTCTATCTGCGAATCCAGAATAGCCGCCCGACGCTCACCGCCGTGAACCCCACGCTGTACCCCACCGGGATGGAGGACGTCCAGTACGCGCTCACGTTCAATCAACTCCAGACCGCCGCCAACGAGGCGGATGTCGATGGCGATGTCATCTCGTTCCGGATTACGTCGCTCGCCGGGGGCACGCTGCGTCGCAATGGCGTGGTGATCACCCCCTCGGCAGGCAGTCCGGTGGCCTTTGGTGCGGGGGACACCCTGACGTGGACCCCCACCGCGAATGCCAACAATCTGGTGAATGGAAACCTCGCCGTCCCCATGATGACTGTCCGTGCGTTCGACGGCTTCCTCGATTCGACGACCGATGTCACCGTGCGGGTCAATCTCACCCCCACGTCCGATGCCCCGTTCATTCCCACCACCGCCATCCTTCAGGGCGCTGCCCGGAACCGACCCTTCAACATTCCGTACGCCAAGCTGGTCGCCGAGACCGGTGCGTTCGATCCCGACAATGTCAGCGGCATCGACCCGGTCACCGGGCAGCCCCTGCGGTTTGTCATCCTCAGCGTCGATCCGGGGACCACGCTCACCGTCAACGGGTCTCCGGTGATTCCTGGTCAGTTGGTCGGGCCGGCGGATACGCTCGTCTGGACACCACCTGCCGGTTTCTCGGGCGTTGCCCCGGCGTTCACTGTCCGGTTGTGGGACGGCGATCTCGCCTTCACCTCGGGGAACTTCTCCGTCAACACCTGCATCGTCTCGGTCAACACGCAGAACGACCGGCCGCTGCTCAGCTCGGTGGGGCTGTTGCCTAATGGCGTTGAAGACACCCCCTACACGATTCCGTTCAGCCTGCTGTTCAATAACTCGGATGCGACCGACTCGAACTCCGACCCGCTCAGCTTCCGCGTGGAAACGGTCACCGGCGGGACGCTCACCCTCAACGGCACGCCGATCATTCCCGGTGTGACGACGATCCGGGCGCCACAACCTGGCGAGTTGAACCCGCCGACGCTGATCTGGCTGCCTCCCAGCGACGCCAGCGGAATCATCAACGCCTTTACCGTCTCGGCCTTCGACGGAGAACTGGCCTCCACGCCGCCGGTTCAGGTGCGAATCGCGGTCGGTGCCGTTAACGACGCCCCGCGATTCCAGCAGAACCAGGTGTTTGGCGGCGGGGTGATCGAGAACTCGCTGGCGCTCACGTTCGAGCAGATTCGCGACACGATGGGCCTGGTCGATGTCGACAGTCCCAACATCACGATCACCGTGAACACGATTCTTGCGGGCGAACTCCGTAAGAACGGCCAACTGGTCACTCCGGGAGTCACCACCCTCGGACCGGGCGAAACGTTCCTGTACAACGCGCCGTTCGGGTCGACCGGTCGTCTCGATGCCTTCACCATCACTGCGACCGATGGTCAGGCGACAAGCACGCCGGCCACCGTCAGCGTCGACTATCGCGGCATCAGGTTCTACCGCTCCTACAATCCCAATGCGATGTACCACTTCTTCTCCACGAACCGTCTGGAGTTCCTGACGGCCGTGCGGAATGGGCTGCGGGATGAATCGAGCGGAAACACCGGCGTCGCCATGTTCCTCAACAACGAGGCCGATACGAACGCGGTGCACCGGTTGCGGAACCCCAACACGGGGCGGCATTACTACACCGCGAATACCGCCGAAAAGAACCAGCTCACCAAAATCGGGTGGATCTTTGAACGGGACGAAAACTTCATCTCGCTGATCCCCAAGCCCGGCCTGACGCCCGTCTTCCGGTTGTACAATGCGTCGAGCGGCACGCACCTGTATGTCGACAGCCAGGCCCAGAAGGATGCAGTCCTGACGCGGTTCCCCGGGTCTTGGGCCGACCATGGTCTCCTGGGTTACGCGATCCCGGTCGGGTCGGACAACTTCTTCTCGACCGTTCCCGGCACGACTCCCACGACGGTTCCCACGGGTGGCACTGGGACGGGCACCAATGGCGATCGCACGGGGCCAGGCGGCGTCAATCAACCGACCACGCCCACCGATACGACGACGAACCGACCGACAAGCGGTCGAGCCACTGCGGCCGAAGCGTCGGTTGCCGATCAAGGGCTGGTCGCCATCGCCACTGGCTCTGTCGCATCGCAGCCCGCCTCGGCTGCGGCCACAAGCTCGGCCTCGAAACTGCCTGCGGTGGCTCAGGCGACGTCCGCCAGTGTCGACCTCGTCTGGGAAGAATTGGCCAGCGGCCTCAAGAAGGGCGTCGCGCTCGACCTGTCGAATCCGTTGCTCTAGGCCACGGTTTGGTATGTCGGCCGCGATAACAGCAGACAGTTTCGGTTACTCTGGCAAGACCGGACGGCAGTGATTGCCCCGGTCTTGCCTTGTCTCCGGAGCCGCCCGCCAATGTCAACTGCCCGTAACGTCCTGGGAGAACCGCTGGTCTCCTGTTCGCTCGACCCGCTCACCGGATTTTTCCGGACCGGCTGCTGCGATACCGGCGGGGAAGACCAGGGCATTCACATTGTCTGTGCCCGGATGACACCAGAGTTCCTCGAGTTCAGCCGATCCCAGGGCAACGACCTGATTCGGGCGGTCCCGCAGTACGGATTCCCAGGTCTTAAGCCGGGCGACCAGTGGTGCCTGTGTGTCGACCGCTGGAAAGAGGCCCACGCCGCCGGAGTCGCTCCGCCGATCGTGCTTGCGGCCACCCACATCTCGACGCTCGAATTCGTCGACCTCGACGTGCTTCAGGCCCATGCCGCGACGTGAAACCCGGTCGAGCGGGTTCACCACAAAGCCGTAGCGGAACTCGTGAGAGTTCCAACGGAAGTCGCCCCGACTTCGGTGCGCTTCACGTTCGTGACGCGCCCTGTTCTACCTCGACGCGATCAATCCGCTTCAGAATCGCCCAGAACGGCGGCAGATAGACGATGTCGGCGAACAGGAACACGAAGAAAAACGTCCAGGGCAGGCGGTCGATCAGGATGTAGTAGGTCCCGAGGACCGATCCCAGCGCCTTGCTCCAGAGGCCCAACATCAGCACGTTGCGATTGCGGATCGGGTCGCGGGCAACGAGGTAGTACCCCCACCCGAACAGCGCGACCAGAATCCCGACCAGTTGCAGCGGAAAATTGATGTCCGGCTTCGTCATGCCGATCATGCGGTACGCGTAACGCGTGCCAAACAGCATCATCAGCCCCGCACCGACGTTGAAGCAGGCGACGAACCGCAGCAGCAGCTTCATCCAGGGGAGCAGGGGGCTCATCACGCATCACTCCGCTGACGTTAATCTCGACGGCTCCAGCAACCGCGAAAACTGTCCCGGCCGGGCATAGATCACCAGCCACGCCCCGCACAGGAGCACGCCGATGGGCAAGGCCAACTGCGTCCCGGGCAGAACCCGTTCCAGTTTGCGTTCGAGCAGTCCGAACGAAAACAGCAGCACCAGCAGCGCCCCGGTCGACATCAGCCAGGCTCCGCGCCGCGATTCCAGTGCGGAGAGCAGACCCCAGGCGATCAGTGGGGCAATCACGCAGAAGGTGTTCCGCTCGGAGCCCGGGCCAAACACCAGTTGCCAGACCGACCAGCCACAGAGAATCGTCAGCAGCGCCGCCCGCACATCGGTTTGCCTGAATGCATGCCACAGCGAGAATAGCAGCGTCAGGCCGGCCGTCCCCAACTGAACCAGCTTGTAGGTCCGCTCGGGGACAGGCGGGGCGACAAACTCCCAGATCGTCCAGGCGTCACGATAGATGTGTCGCACCTGCATCGGTCCAGTCAGTCCCTCGAAGAACTGCGAGTACTGCTGCCAGACGAATTCGGGTGTTTGCGCCAGGAACGGCAACCCGCCGATCAACAGGCACCAACCCACAAACGGCAGAATGAGTCGCTTCGGCCAGCAGGCGAGCAGCAACAGGGCAAACGCGATGGGCCAGACCTTGATGTAGACCGGGATCGCCAGCCAGAGAGCCGCACGGGAGAACTTTTTGCCGGCAATCTCGCAGGCAGCCAGGCACGCGAGGGCCGTGATCAGCGTGTTGCACTGCGCGGCCCAGAAGCTGCGAACACTGACCGCCAGCGCCAGAGCCAGAAAAATCGCCCGCGTCCGCTCGTTCCAGTGGTTGGCAATCACTTCCCGCTGAAACCGGACCAGCGCGTACCACAGCAGCGCGATGTTGGCCAGGCTCCAGACCACTCCGCCCCATGCCACCGGGAGCATCGAGAATGGCGTGAAGGCCACGGTAAACACCGGGCTGTAGCGATACTCAAACTGACTGGCGGCGTACGGATCGACGCCTGCGGCCCAGTTGAGGCTGCCCTGATGAAACAGCGGAAACGTCGTATGTTTCTCGGGGGAAATCAGCGTCTTGATCGCCAGCGCCAGCGCGAAGATCAACCAGGCCGCGCGGACCAGATGGGTGGCCGGATGAACCCGACCGCCGCGCCAGTCCAGGGCCGGCAGGGCAGTGGGGGCATCAAACGGAAGTGAGGAAGCCGACATGTCACCTGAGATTCAACGTGCTCACATCCCAGTCGCAATCAATCAGCGCGAGGCCACGTGAATGGCATCGCAAGCGGAGGGAATCGGAGCGAGGTCACGGGGTTGTAAGTCTGTCCGCTGCGACGATGCAAGATCAACCGGGGGGACTGGCGTGGTTGGGAGAGTTGCGAAGCTTTCGGGAGGCGTCACGAGAGCCGGAAGCGTCAGCGCCCGGAGCCCCAGCTCGTCCCACGATCAATCATGGGCTCTGACCGACCGAGAAGGAAAAATCGGCCCCGCCGCGCTCGAGAACGAGCGCGGCGGGGCAGGATTCGCGGGAATCCCTTTTCGACAAAGCCTTCTAAACCTGGTTGCGTTCTCGGTGTTCGGTGCGACGCACTGGCATCCCTGACCACGTCCCCAACTGATCTCCGAAGACATCAAAGAGGATCTCGGTTCCGTCAGCTTGCATGCGTCTGTAAGGCCCGTTGTGCTTCGCGTCTCCTCGCGATCTCCAGTCTCCAGTCTGAAGTCTCCAGCCTCTTCCTGTCCCGCTATCGGACCCGTGCCTGGAACGTCACGACGCCACCGGTTTTGCCTTCCAGCGGCTTGTCAAACGTCCATCGCAGAATCAGTGAGCCTTCGCCGTTGTCGACCGTATCGAGGCGCCCATCGCGATCGCTCGTGGCCGAGTCGTCCACATAGACCAGTCGCGTGGTCAGGTTGTCGGTGATCGTCACTTCCGTGAGCGGGCGTTCGCCCAGGTTGTCGTAGCGGATCGTGAAGGTGACGATGTCGCCCTTCTCGGCCTGCTTCTTGTCGGCCAGTTTGACGATCCGGAGTCGGCCAATCTGCTTTTTATCTTCCAGGCCGACCAACTCGGTCGGAGCGTTGCGCGAGACCATCTCACCCGTCGATTCCAGTTGACCGGAGATCACCGGGAATTGAGTCTTGGTCCACGTCCCCGCCGCCTGCACTCCATCGGCCACGGCCGGTTCTTCGACCTGCTTGAACTGACCGGTTCGCAGGAAGCTGTGGGCTCCCATCGCGACCAGGGCTTGAACGTGGGTTGAGACCGCGACATCGAGTTCGACTTCCCGCGCCGCGGACCGCGATTCCAGGCCGCTACCGCGAACGCGGGTGACCAGCCGTTCGGTGCCATTGCGCTGGTTGTGATCCAGCGTCGCCACTCGCGACCGCAGGTTGGGCGTCCGCTGCAGCAGCGTGTGGCCGCCCGCTCGATCGACTCGCGAGCCTTCATTCAGATGCTGGATGACGGCGACAGCAGCCAGTCGCGGCGCGTAGAGGCAGACCTTGTTGGTCGGCTTCAGATGCTTCTTGCCGGTGTCGTCGCGGTACTGGGCGACCGTGTCTTCGGTATCCAGGCCCAGCATGTTGAGGTTGTCGAAGTGGACGGGGTGATTTCGGTCGCCCCCATCGCACAGGTATTCGTCGGGGTACTGTTTGGAGATCAGCCGGACTTCGCCCACCGGGCACTCAATCCGCTCGCACGGCGGACAGAACGCATCTTCTTGCGGACAGTCTTCGGGCGGGCAGTTGTCGACATGGCTGGCTGGCTGAACGCCCGTCGCACTGCGTTTTCGCTTCGCGGCAACTGGTGCAGGCGGCGCGACGACTTGCATCGGACCATGAGACCTGAGCAGCAAATCATCGCCGCCAGCCGGGTCGGGCAGACGCCCTCCCAGACGCACGATCGCCACGGGTCGGCCCAGCAGGTCGGCTTCCGCCAGCGGGTTGTGACGCGACTCGATCTCCTGCGTTCGCAGTGGTTCATCATGGTCGACGGGGAGCGCCAGGTCAGGCTGCTCGACGTAGATCACCTTCACCACGAGCTGCCCGTTGAGGACGGCGTTGATTTCTTCCGTCGTGAACGAGACCGGGATCGGGAACCGACCGGCCTGTCCCGCGGGGGGATGCAGCCGGTCGATCAGTTCGATCGACGGGAACAGTTCGACACCGGGATATTCGGGCATGCCGCTCAGCTTGCAGCGATAGACCGGGCCGACCAGCAGTCCCGCGTCGCCGCGGTTGGCGAAGACGAGCGCATCGTTCGTCCCCATGCCGAAGAACGTCACCTCGCCCTGATCGTCGGGGCAATGCAGGCGGACCGGCTGGAACACCGGGACCTGGGGATTGATCTCGCGAGCCCATTGGCCCGCGATCCCCGGGGCCACCGTCTGATCGAGCGGGAAGTACCGCGGGGCACGGCTTTTGGCCTGTCCCAGTGCCGTATCACAGGCCAGCCATCCACAGCCCAGGGCCAGGGCGAACGACAGCGGTGTCGACAGCCAACGCGTAGCCAGTGGAGAGAGCATGGAGTCGGTCCGGGTGGGGAGAGGCAAGGCGAAGGGAAACGCGGCAGGCGATTTTCGGTGGGGAGAGAACGGACAGTCGGGTCCCGGAAGCTTTTGGCGGGGACGCGGTTGTGCGTGCTCAGATGTTTTTGGCTGCTTGGACCGACGGGGGAAGCCTCACGGCTTCCGCTACGGTCTTGAGACAATCGAGGAGAGAATCGTCCGGGCGGCCGGTGGTTTGGGCCGGCCGCCCGGGGATTCACTGGTTCACTTCAATTCCTTCGAAATCGGTTCGGTCACTACTCGACGACCGGGTGCGATTCCGTGTACTTCACATGGCGAACCGGGTCAGGCATCCGGATTCCCGGGTTGTGCTTGACGTCGATCAGCATGTCGCTGACCGGTTCGGGAATGTGTTGCTTCGTGCGGTTGCGAACCGTGTGCGACCGGAGACCGGCCGGGCCACCCAGCGGCAGGTGCGGCGGACCAGGCAGGCCAATCGGCGTACCCGTCGTCGGCATGCCCCAGCTCGGACCACCACCAGGCATCCCGGGCATCCCCGGAGCACCCATCACCATCGTTGGGGGAATTGCCCGACCACCACCCGGAACCGAGCCGATCGGCAGCGGCGGGACAAACTGACCCTTCTCGCCATCGACCTGTTCAATGTGCGAGGTCTGCTGAATCCCGTGGCCCTGAGCGACGCCCATGCTGCTCGGCGTTTCCAGGTCCATGTTCCCGATCCGCACCACCATCATGATCGTGCCGCGACGGTCGGCTTCGGCGATCGGATCGACCCCCGGGTCCAGCCGCGTCGAGACGAGCGTTTCCACCCCGGCAATCGCCAGTTCCTGGTGAGCCGGCGACGGCAGGTAGACCACCTTCGTGACGAAGTTGTTGCTGTCGACCTGGTCGAGGTCTTCATCCGTCAACTGGAACGGCACCGCGTTATGCGACAGGTACGCGTCCGTCTGCGGATGCGACGGGTAGACCTGCACCGTCGGGTACAGAACCACGCCTTCGCGACCGGGGATGTTCGTCAGCTTCAGACGATACATCGAGCCCTGGTAGAAGTTGTAGACCCCCGGAGCGAAGATCTGGCTTTCGGCGTAGCCACCGGCAATCTGCCAGCCGATCGACATCGCTTCAGGAGCGATGAACCGCACCTGCGTGGTGCTGCTGGCGAAGTTCCGCATCGGAGCGCCGCCCATCGTGTTCAGCACGCCCGGGCCAGGGCCATCCACACCCGGACCGGGGTGCAGCAGCATGTTGGCTGGCGGTGCATAGTAACGACGGTGCTTCGGACCGTGGCCACGCACAAACTGGCTCGGCCCACCGGCCGGACCATCGAACCCGGGCGGACATTCGTCCGGGCTTTGACCGAGGTGCTGACTGGCGGTCTGGCACCCCACGCAGACGGCGACGAGCGTCGCCAGTCCCAAGAAGTAGAGCTTCATCGACGACCCCTCCGATTCCCTTGGAGTGTGTGAGACTGCCGTCCTGGCGGACGCACCAACGCCGCGCGAGAAGGGGAGGACATGCGACCCCCTGTTCCCCGGATCAGCACTCTGCCAATCCTCTGGTGAACCAGGTCCGCACGGCGTCCCGTTCCCGCGAACGCGGGCGACAACGTCGGTTGCAATCGACCTTCCCACGCCCGGACCGCTACACTCCGGCCTGAGTCCAGAGTCTGCCCGTTGGCAGTACCCCGAAATCGGCCTGGGGTGCGTCTGCCCACCGCGCGACAA
Organism: Planctomycetaceae bacterium; assembly: GCA_027489895.1. Classification (GTDB taxonomy): domain Bacteria; phylum Planctomycetota; class Planctomycetia; order Planctomycetales; family Planctomycetaceae; genus JAIXZD01. The sequence goes on along the minus strand of JAIXZD010000332.1, from coordinate 2,849 downwards.
GGTCTTCCTGACGCTTAACTTCGGAAGAATCGGCCCGTCGTCTTTGGCAAAAGCCGCAATTTCGGAACAACATGCAAACTCAACGCAGCTTAACATTCGCCACAATCGCCTGTGCCATAACGGCTTGCGTCGCACTTTGGGGTCCCGGACTCGTTCAGGGGCAACCTGCGGAACGAACCGCCGTCGGCGAGTTGCAGCGGGCCCGCGCCCTGTTGGGGCAGCAAACGTCGATCGTCGCGCAACTCGTCGAGACGGTCACGATGTTCGATCGCACCGTCAAAGCCGACGGCCGCTACATCCAGACGAACGACCGCCGCATCCGGCTCGAACTGAAGCTCCGCGTGGGGAATACCACCGGCAGCCTGCTGGAAGTCTGCGATGGAGAAATTCTCTGGGTGCGGCAGGACATCGGCAAAGACCCCTATATCACGCGTCGCAACGTCAAACAGATTCTCGAAGCGGCCGAGCGCACCGGCGCGATTCCGCAGAATGTGCTCGTCGCCGATCTCGGCCTGGGGGGGCTCCCTTCGTTGCTCGCCTCGATCGAGCGCTCCTTCGATTTTGATGGCATGAAAGACGACACACTCCGCGACCGCCCGGTCGTCACCGTCCAAGGCCACTGGAACGAGGCGATGAACATCAATCTTCGCGGTTCGTCCCCCAATAACCCCTTCCCGGCCTACATCCCCGACATCGTCCGCGTCACTGTTGACCGCGAGACCGGCTTCCCGCACCGGATCATGTACCTGAAGAAAGTGCCTGACCGCGACACGCTCAAACCAATGCTCACGCTCGACTTCCTCGACGTGAAACTGGGCCAGCCGATCGATCCCAGCGAGTTCACGTTCGTCGTTCCCGAGCGCGTCCAACCCCACGAAGAAACCCAGGTCTACATCAACATGCTGCAAGCCCCGCCGGCTCCGCCCGCCGCCCCCGCCGGTTCGTAGGGTGGGCACTGCCCACCAAGGCTCACCCGCATGGACCACCAGACGTTGTTTCGGATCGCCAACCTGCCTGAACCAGCCTCCAGTCCAACCCGACTGAGACAACCCGGTGTGACGTGATCTCCCCTCTTCAACCCACCTCCGGCGCTTCCTCGCCTCCCCTCGAAAGCCGGTTCCATGGATGATTTTCTCGCACAGGTTCGAACTCTGGTCGCCGACGCGGCGTTTGAACCGATCGAGATGCCCGAACTGGCGCGTCATCTCAAGGTCAACAAAAAGACGTTCGCGGAATTCGTCACCGCCCTCGAAGAACTGCATCAGGCCGGTGAAATTCATGTCACCAAGGGCGGCGTGATCTCCCGGCCGCGCACCGCGCAATTGATCGCGGGGACGATTCGACGCACGCAATCGGGCGGGGCGTTCGTCCTCCCCAAGGTCTACATTCCCGACTACGAGTTCGGCATCTTCATCCGGGCCGAAGACCTGGGCGATGCGCAAACAGGCGACGCCGTCCTCATCCGCCTGATCAACCGCGGCAAGCGCCCCGGCCGGCCGTTGAATGCCAAGATCGTCGAAGTGACCGAACGCGCCACGCGTGTGTTCGTCGGAACCTACTTCGAGGCCGATGACAAGGGCTTCGTCCGGGTCGACGGCACGGCGATTCGCGACCCGATCTCCGTGGGCGATCCCGGCGCCAAAGGCGCCCGCCCCGACGACAAAGTCGTCATCGAGATGCTCCGGTTCCCCACCGAATCGCGAATGGGCGAAGCGGTCCTCACCCAGGTTCTGGGCCAGCGCGGCCAGCCCGGCGTCGATACCCTCACCGTCATTCATCAACTGGGAATTCCCGATGAATTCCCCCCCGAAGTGCTCGACCAGGCTCGCGAAATCGCCGCCAGCTTCCGCGAAGACGATTTCTCAGGCCGCGTCGACCTCACCGGCGAAACGATCATCACGATCGACCCCGTCGACGCCCGCGATTTCGACGATGCGATTTCGCTGACGAAGAACGATAAAGGCAACTGGGACCTGGGTGTTCATATCGCCGATGTCAGCGCGTTCGTCCCGGAAGGGACGCCCCTCGACCGCGAAGCCTACAAACGCGGCACCAGCGTCTACCTGCCCGACCGCGTCATCCCGATGCTGCCCGAGTTGATCTCGAACGGGCTCGCGAGCCTGCAGGAAGCGCAGCCTCGCTACACGCAAAGCGCCTGGATCGAATACACGCCCGAAGGCGTCGTCGTGTCGACGCGGTTTGCGCGGACGGTCATCAAAACCGTCCGGCGGTTCGCCTACGAAGAAGTCCTGCCGATCATCAATCACCCGCACGGCCAGGCGCGAGGGGTGACCAAGCCGGTCCGCCAGCTGTTGGGCTGGATGCTGGAACTGGCGATGCTGCTGCGGAAACGGCGGTTCGCCGCCGGTTCGCTCGAACTCGATATGCCCGAGACGAAGATCGATTTCGACAGCGAGGGCAAAGTCTGCGGCGCGCACATTGTTCCCCACGACCAGAGCCACCAGCTCATCGAAGAATTCATGCTCGCCGCGAATACCGCGGTCGCCACCGCCCTCCGCGATCGCAAGCTGCCGTTCCTCAGACGCGTGCATGGTTCGCCCGATGTCCGCAAACTGAAGCAGTTCTCGCAGTTCGCCGCGTCGCTGGGCTACCCCATCGAACAGTACGAGAGCCGCAAGGAGCTGCAGGCTCTGCTCGACCGCACCAAAGGGACGCCCCACCACCAGGCGATTCACGTCGGCTGCCTTCGTAGCATGAAGCAGGCCGAGTACTCGCCCGAAGACCTGGGCCACTATGCCCTCCCCTTCGACCACCACTGCCACTTCACCAGCCCCATCCGCCGCTACCCCGACCTGCTGATTCATCGGTTGTTCGCGCTGCTCTGCCCC
>JAIXZD010000099.1 GCA_027489895.1 Planctomycetaceae bacterium | reverse complement strand
TGTATGCGAAGTGTTTTTCGAAAACGCTCAAGCAGGGGCTGACCGAACCACACGCGCTGGAGCTGGACCTGGGTGAATTCGATGGATCACAGCCTGTGACGTTGTTTTTGCGGGGTTGGATATTTCCGAGTGATACGTCGCTCAATGTGGCGTTCACGCAGGACCCGACGCTGGAGGGGCCGAGGCCGCCTTCGTTGTGGGTGATTGGCAGTTCGGGCGAATGGGTCGAAGCGCGGCCGTTCATGGGGTTCCCCGGAGGCAAGCCGAAGACAATTGCAGTCGATCTGACGGGCGTGTTCCCGACGGATGATCATCGGCTGCAGATTCGGACGAGTCACGAGTTGTATTGGGACAGTGCGTTCTACACGGTGGGTGAGCGGCCTGTGTCGGAGTCGACTGACACGATCACGATCACGCCGCTGGCGATGCGACGGGCGGAGTTGGCGTATCGCGGGTTCTCGGAGGTGACGCCGCGGGGAGAGCGGACGCCTGAGACGATCGACTACGGCAACGTGTCGAGTGCAGCGAAGTGGCCGCCGATGGTCGGTCCGTTCACGCGGTATGGCGGGGTGCTGGAGTTGCTGGCGGGGTGGGATGACCGGCTCGTGTTGATGAGCCCTGGGGATGAGTTGCGGCTGGAGTTTGAAGTGGGGCCGGAGGTGAAGCCCGGCTGGAAGCGGGACTTCGTGCTACACAGCGTGGGGTGGGATAAAGACGCGGACCTGCACACGGTGTATGGGCAGACGGTGGAGCCGTTGCCCTTCAAGGCGATGACGCGGTATCCGTTTGGCGCGGGGGATGTTCCGCCGGGGGGAGAGGAGTATGAGGCGTATCTGAAGACGTATCAGACGCGGGAACAGCCCTGGGGGGCGTTTCGACGGCCCTGAGTTTTGGGGCGGGTCGGAGGGCTGGGGTGGGCGGTGCAACCTCTGGGCGCTGGCGCTTCCGGCTCCCATTGAGTGCGATTGGCAACTCGACATCGCTGCACGCTTTTTGGTGGGTGGCCTGCGTACGTCATGATTGTGCCGTATAGTGGTCGGCATCATGACACATTCAACGAACGTCAATCGTGTCCGTCCGCGGCGGATCGCGGTGGGGCTGACTCAGGCGAAGTTGGCCTCGCGCGCCGGGATTTCGCGGACGGCGGTGACGGCGATTGAAGCGGGCAAGATGGCCCCTTCGGTGGTGGCGGCGCTGGGACTGGCGAAGGCGCTGGAGACGACTGTCGAAGCGTTGTTTGGCGGAGCGGAAGAGGCGAGTGCGCTGACACCGGTCTGGGGGGTTTCTCCGCTCCATCCGGAGGTGCCGCGGTGGAGTTCGGAGATTGCGGGGCGGACGGTTCTTTATCCGGCCGAAGCGGCGCCGATGTGGACTCCCCTTCCCGTTCGCAATGGGGCCGAGAGTGCGCGGGAGACGCTGGTCGTCGCCACGTGCGATCCGGCGGCCGGGTCTCTGGCGAGCCTGTACACGGAGCTGACCGGGTTCCGGATGCTGGTGATTCCGCGGTCGAGTCGGATGGCGCTGGAGCTACTCAAGCAGCGGGTGGTGCATGTCGCGGGGCTGCACCTGGAGGGGGACGAGTCTCCCGGGGGGAATGTCGCTGCGGTTCAGGAGATGCTGGGCGGAGGCTATCGGTTGATTCGCGGCGCGGTCTGGACGGAGGGGATCGCGCTGGCGATCGGGGAGACGGCGCGAACGGTGGCGGGGGTGACGCGTGGCCGACTGACCTGGGCGGGGCGCGAGCCGGGATCGGGGGCACGGCGCTGCCAGGACCGGCTGCTGGGGCAGCGCCCCGCGCCGCCGCAGATGGCCCAGAACCACCGTGCTCTGGCCGAGGCGATTCGGTCGGGCTGGGCGCAGGCGGGCGTGTGCGTCGAGCTGGCCTGTCGCGAGGCGGGGCTGCCGTTCCTGCCAGTGCAGAGCGAGGCGTACGACCTGTGCTACCCGGAGGAGTTTCGGTCCGACCCGAGGCTACTGGGGCTGGTCAAGGTGCTGAGGTCGACCGGGTGCCGGCGACTGCTGGGTGACCTGCCGGGATACGACACGTCGAACACGGGGGACGAGCAGGTTGTACCGGAAGTGTCAGAGGTCGGCACCGACCCCTGACAGGGTCGGCTCGCCCGGTTGACTGGTCGATTGCACGTCGTGCTTATTTGCTGCGTTTCTGGGCGAAGAGCCAGGCGAGCATGTGGGGGTCGCTGTAGGCGCGGACCCAGGAATTGTGGGCGACATCGGGGTATTCGGTGTAGCCGGGCTTGCCGCCGGCGGCTTGCAGCGCGGCGATCATGCGGCGGGAGCGCTGGGGGATGACGGCGGTGTCGTGAACTCCGTGGAACGCCCAGATCGGAAGCTTGGCGAGCTTTGGGGCAGTGGTTTCATCGGCTCCGCCGCAAACGGGGACAGCGGCGGCGAAGCGGGTCGGAAAGCGGGCGATGAGGTCCCAGGTGCCGTAACCGCCCATGGAGAGGCCGGTGACGTAGACGCGGTCGAGGTCGATGGGAAACTCTTTCGGGAGCGTGTCGAGGAGTTCGATGACGAGCCGCATGGTTTCGGACGGCGTCTCGGGGATCGTGTGGGCGGTGAGGGACCAGTCAACATCGGTCCACTTCTTATCTTTGGGGCACTGCGGGGCGATGACGAAGCAGGGATACTTCTGGCGATTCTCGTCTTTGGCGAAGTCGGCCATGCCGTGGACGAGTTGCACCGTGTTGTCGTCGCCGCGTTCTCCGGCCCCGTGGAGGAAGAGAACGAGCGGGTACTTCGCGTTGGGATCGACCTGGGCGGGGGACATCATCCGGTAGAGCAGTTTTCGACCGTCGGAAGCGGTGTAGGTGCGCTGTTCGAAGATCTCCTTGGGATCGGCGGCGAGGGCGTGACCGGCCATCATCACCCCTAGAAACAGGCAGGCGAGAAACGCGGTTTTCAGATGGAGGGCAACTGTTTGGGAGCCCGACAAGGGGGCGCTGGAAGAGCGGTTGGTCTTGGCGAGCACGGCGGAATCTCTCGGAAGAATTGTCTGAAGGTGAGACGAGCTGAGTTTGGATTGTGGGTCGGTGGGAGGCGCTGTGCAAGGGGACGCGTGTGGGGGGTGGAGGGGGAAGGTGTCTGGTGGGGCCGCGGTGCGGGGGAAGCCTCACGGCTTCCGCTACGGGAGGTCGCGGGGAGCGGGTTGTGACGGGATGAGTCAGTCGGCTGGAAGGGCGGCGGTGGCTGGCGGTAGTATTGGGGGTTGGTTGGTGCCTGTCGCTGGGCGGGTGCCGGAGTTGTTAGCGGAAGGAACGATCTTGGCGCGCAAGAAGAGCATCCCGAAGGCGAAACCGCAGAAAGTCAGCGCGGCGACCCCGCGGGCAAAAGCGCTCGCGCTGGTCGACAAAGCGTTCAAATCGCAGTCGGAAGAGAAGTTTTTTCAGTTGCTGCAGCAGGCATTGGCGGTCGACCCCGACTGCGTCGAGGCGCGGCTGGAACTGGCTCGTTCGTGCACGGACATTCATGAATCGGTCACGCATCTGGAACAGGCGGTCGAAGCGGGGCGACGTCTGGCGGGAGACCGGCTGCGGTTGGACTTCGATCGCGGGGGCGAGCCGATCTGGATGGATCTGAGCTGTCGCCCCTACATGCAGGCGGTGTGCGAACTGGGCATGGCCAGTCTGACCCTGAACGACAACGACCGGGCGCGGGACTTGTTTGACGAACTGCTGGTCATGAACCCGAACGACAGTCAGGGCGTTCGGTACGAACGGTTGCACCTGGCGATCGAACTGGGTGAGTTCGAGGTGGCGCGGACACTGATCGAGACGTACCCGGAGCCGATCGGGCAGATGGCCAGCGGCGTGGCTCTGTACGAGTTTGCCGCGGGGGGCGACACTCCGGCGGCGCGGGCGGCCGTGAAGGCGCTGCGGAAGGTGAACAAGTATCTGGTCGATGCGATGGTCGATTTCGAGCCGTTCGGCACCGAGTCGATCGAGTCGTATCTGATCGGGACGCGGGAGGAGGCGCTGGTGGTGGCGAACGCGTTCCGCCGGTCCTGGTCGCGGGTGCCCGGCGCGATTGCGTGGCTGCGGGAACAGCGGATCAATGCTCGAAAAAGTCCCCACCCGAAGCCGGTCGGACCCAATGATGCGAATGTGGCGCGGCTGACTGACCTGCCGGACCATACTCCGGGCGTGTGGGAGGTGGGGACTGAGCGGATGCCCACCTGGATTCTGGAAGGGAAGCGCGACCTCGTCCGACCGTGGCATATCACGCTGATGGACAGTCATTCGGGAGCCTGTCTGGATCACGATGTCCGCACGCGCGTGCCGACTGCAGAGTATCTGTTCGACCGGATCTTGAAGGCGGCGACGCGGCCCTTGGCGGGCGACCCGGGGAAGCCGCAGTTTCTGCGGGTTCACCCGGCTTCGTTCTGGCGGCCGCTGGAACAGCCGCTGCGGGATGCGGGGATTCAGATCGAGTATCACGAGACGCTGGAGAATCTCGACTATGCGTCGCAGGCGGTGCGGACGGCGATCCTCAGGGAATCGAACGCCCCCAGTCTGATGGAGATGCCGGGGATGACCGAGCAGCGGGCGCGGTCGTTTTTTGATGCCGCGGCGGAGTACTACCGGCGGAAGCCGTGGACCAGGCTGAGATGTCTGGAACCACAGTTCGAGCTGTCGTGCACGCGATTCGACAGCGGACCGTGGACGGGGATGCTGATCGGGGCGGCGGGGATCAGCACGGCCGTGGGTCTGATGCCGCAACCGGGAACCGACGGGGGGCGCGGCACGGCCCGGGATCGCGAGTTGCCGAGGTTCCTTTTGGATATGGTCCGGCAGACCTCGATGATCCAGGTCTGTTTCGGGGAGCCGTTCGACATGCTGCCGCCCGATCTCGACGCGGCGGAGCGAATGGGATTCGAGATCGCCACGCCGGAAGCGTATCCCCAGGTGGGGATGCTGCAGGGTGGCGACCTGACGCGGTCGCTGCTGACGTGGGAGCTGGAGCTCTTGGAGGCTTGCCTGCGGGCGTTGCCGGATTTCTGCGAGCGATTTCCCGGCGGGGAAACGACCGGGGTGCTGGAGGTGGACGCCGTCACGGCCAGTGGGACGCTGCCGATCAAGCTGCGGTGGCTGGCGGATCAGGACCTGACGGGCACGGCGCTTGGCGACGCGCTGCGGGCGGAGATCGAGGGAGGCGATCTTGAAGGCGACGAGGTCGACGAGTCGGATTGAACCGCTGGCGTTTTCCGAAGTGGGGAGTGGCCTGGGGATGTTTTCCGCAGAGATTCCTGAGGGGAGTGGTTCTCCCTCCGGGCGCTGACGCTTCCAGCTCCCTGGAGATTGGTGTTGGCGATCTCGAGATGTGTTGAGATGACGTGATGAAGTCCGACTGAGAGTTCAGGCGGATGGTGGATGCGACTTTGCTGCCGGCTTTTTTTCCTAAGGGACGATCTGATGCTGCTGTCTTTCCGGTCTGTTCTTGCGGTGCTGACTATCGCTTGTGGCCTGCTGCTGGTTCCTGCGGGCATGTCGGCCGGCGAGTTTCCCGTCAAGGCGGGGGACCGGGTGCTGTTCCTGGGGGACAGTATCACCGAGCAGTACCAGTACTCGACCGATCTCGAGCTGTATCTGACGACGCGGTTTCCGGGCCATAAGCTGTCGTTCGTGAATGCGGGGATCAGCGGGGACCGGGCGGTGGGTGGCGCGGCCCGGTTTGCCACGCACGTGCTGGCCGAGAAGCCGAGCGTGCTGACGATCAACTTCGGGATGAATGATGCCGGGTATGGGGCGTTCAACCCCGGGCTGCAGAAGGAGTTTCTGGACAACACCGAGAAGATGCTGGTGGCGGCGAAGGCGGCCGGTGTGCGGGTCGTGTTGCTGTCGCCCAACGCCGTGGACCGGCGGATTCAGGAGCGGTTCCGGCTGTATGTCGAGACGCAAAAGGAATTCTACGCGCCGCTGGCGGCTCTGGCGGAAAAGCATGGCGCGCAGTTCGTCGACCAGTATGCGATCACGCGGGCGGCGGTTGAGAAGATGGAAGTCGACAAGGCCGACAAGGTGATTCCGTACTACGACGGATTCCACACGGCGTCGCCGGGTGGACTGCTCATGGCTCATGCGATTCTGACGGGGATGGGCGCGCCGGCGGTGGTGAGCGAAGCGAAGCTCGTGGTGGGGGCCGAGAAGGCAACGGCGGCGGGCTGTGAGATCTCCAAGCTGGAGACGACGCCCAAGCGGGTGGCGTTCACGCGGGTCGATGCGGCGCTGCCCCTGCCCGTTCAGCCGGACTGGGTCACGCTGCTGCCGTACGTGAATCAGCTTGAGGATCTGAACAACTACACGCTGCAGGTTGGGGGACTGGAAGCCGGCAAGTATGTCGTCACGGTGGATGGAGAGACGATCGCGACGCTGGCGGCCGAGGAGTTGGCGGCGGGCGTAAACCTGGGGAACGTTATCACCGGCCCGATTCACGCGCAGTCGCAGCAGGTGCTGGCGGCGATCAACGAGAAGAACGGGCTATTGCACCGCCGGTTTCGCGACGTGGTGATGTTCAACATCCCGGCGTGGCTGGCGGATGTTGCGACGGAACGCAAGGCGGCGGAGCTCGCCAAGCGGTGGGCGGAAATCGAGGCGCGGCAGGCGAAGATTTACGAGCTGGCGCAACCCAAGCCGCGGGCGTGGGTGATTGAGAAGACGGGGTCGTAGCTTGATCGCGACGGGGAGGTGCGTCGGGACACCGACCCCTGACCGGGTCGGGTCGCCTGATGAGTCGAGGCGGCGTCGATGCGGAGCAAGCCCTTGAAGGATTACTCGTGGCGCATGGCGCTGGCGGCGGAGAGCGAGGCTGCGCCCAGGAAGCTGGGGGGCAGATAGCTGACCCGCGTGAAGGGGATGGAGACCGCCACGGTGACGAGGTCACGCGAGGTGGCCAGGGAGAGCTGGCCGGCGGCAACCGGGTTGGCGATCGAGATGTTCACGGTGACATCAGACCGGCTGACGTTGGCGCTGGTCTGCAGGAAGTCTTTGACGAACGTGTCGACGGCGGTATTGGTTGACCCGTCGAGAATCGCCTGTCGGCAGCCTTCGCGGGCGGCGTTGGTGACCATCTGTCCGACCATGATCGCCCGGCCGAACTCGACGAGACCAAGGAGCAGGACGACGAAGATCGGCAGAACCATCGCCATCTCGACGAGCGCGGCGCCGGAACGCGGAACGGAGCGGGACGGCAGGTCGCGACGAACGCTGGCGGTTGTGGGACGAGCTGTGCAGCGCATGGGCGGACTTCCGAGAGTCGGGCAGCGTATCGAACGAGGCCAGAACCGAGACCGGTCGGTAATGGCACCTGTCCAACCGTAGCTCGGGTTTCTGAAGCGAAGGCGTGAGAGCGCGCGGCGATGCAGGGAATTCACCGCGCGGCGGCGGCGTAATCGCTATGACCGGCAAGGGCGGAAGGATGTGGCGCGGGGGAAGCGCGCGGATCGTTTCTCCCCCGGGCGCTGACGCTTCCGGCTCCCCTTCCCTTGATGCATTCCTCTGAGAGCAACAGGCTCCAGGAGGTCGGCAGTCGTGTTGACAAATCGCCACGGTCCTGGGGGTTCTGGCGCGTGCCGTGTGGCGACGGGGCATCATGCGGTTTCGGACGAAGAAGCGATGACGAGGGCACGGAACGTTGCGATTTCTCGTCTTTTTACTCAAGGGGAGAGGTGTCGAAGGACTCTGGCATGTCACCTGCATGGGGGAGGGGGTGGGACCGGGCGCGGCCATTCGGCACGTCATGCTCCCGGCCCATCGATCGAATCATGCTTCGGCGGAGTTCTCCATGCAGACTGCACAGGCAACACGACTGTTCGAGCGGGCGGTGATCGCCCTGCGAGTCGGTTCGCGTACCGCCGCCCGGCGGGTCCTGGGTCGACTTGTGGCCGACGGGCCCAGCCAGGCCGCTCCCTGGATCGCACTGGCGCATGCGGCGGGGTCGCCCCTGGTCGCGATTGATTGCCTGGAGAAGGCGCTGGCGCTCGAGGCTGATTCGGCCGTGGCGCGGGCGGGCCTGGAGTGGCATCGCTGGCTGCTAACGCAGCCGGGACTGTCCACCACCCCGAACCTGCCCGTCCCATCGCACGCGGCGGAATCGGAGACAGATCGACCGGAGGCCGTTGACACCACCGAGCCGTGGGGCCGGCTGTCCCGTCCCACCGATGAGCAGGCGGATTCAACGACGCTTGTGGCGGATGACACAGCGGAGCCAGATGACACGACGGATGCGGCGGTCGAGAAGGCAGCGGCCGCGGACGAGCGGGGCCGGTCGATGCTGCGGCAGATTGATGAACTGGAGGCCTCGCTGAACTCGGACCTCGCCCCTGCCCCGACGCTGCCGACATTGCCAGACGCAGGGAAAGAATCGCTCCCGCAGGTGATCTGGGCACCCGATGCGGTGACGAACTCCAAAGTGCTACCCGAACTGGTCGACGAAGCGGACGTCGCGAGAAACGACATCACGCCGGAGCCTGTTCCGTCCACAACGCCTGAAGCGCGGATGACCTCGTTGCCACCGGTGGTTGAAGCTCCGGTTGTGGTCGATGTCCCGACGTCTGTCGCTGTTGCACAGGTGGTGGAACCGGTTGTCGAGACGATCGTCGAATCACCGACCAGCGAAGTCGTTGCGGCCAGCGACGTGGTTCCGGTGGAATCGACAACAACAGAAGCGGTCGCGCCGGTCACATTGGACGTCGAGGCGACGACCGAAGAGACCGCTGTTGCGGAGACCGATACTGAAACGACCTCTGCCGAGGCGGCAAGCGGCTTCCGGCCGATTACCGAGCAGGAGCTGGCGACGACGGAATGGCGACGGTGGGTGACGGGAGCCGCAGCGCCGACCGGTGACGAGGCTCCACGCGAGCGGACCGAGGGTGAACCGGCACGGGCGACCGCTCCATCGGCCGAATCGGCACGACTGGTCAATGAAGTCTCCGAACGTCTGGCCCTGGCGTTGCAGCGGGTGCTGGGTCAACGGGCCGACGAACTGGTCACCAAGTCCGGGGTTTCGACGACTACCGTCGCGACGACGGATGTCGATCCCACCAGTCCGCCCGTGGTCGAATCCAAGCAAGACAGCCTGAGTGAATCGACTCTGGAGGACGTGCCGGGACGTGGCCTGACGTCATTGCCCGTGCCCGAGGCAAACGCCCCCCGCATTCTGGTGGTGGACGATAGCGCGACGATTCGACGGGTGGTGGTCGATGGGCTGACCCGTCACGGCTACCACGTGTTCGAGGCGGGTGACGGGGTCGAAGGGATTCGCGAGATCGCGACCCGCAAACCCGATCTGATCCTGCTCGACATCACGATGCCGCGTCTCGATGGCTACCGGCTGTGCCGGCTGGTGAAGGGGCATGCGTCCACGCGACATATTCCTGTCGTGATGCTCTCGGGAAAAGACGGCACGTTCGACCGGCTGCGCGGCCGGCTGGCCGGCTGCTCGGACTACATCACCAAGCCATTCGACAGTGAGTCGCTGCTGGCGAAGGTGGAACAGCATTTGAAGGTCAAGGTGGCGAAGGGCTGAGGCCCGAGTGCAAGGGGTCGCCTGAGGGCGAGACGCTGATTCCCGAACTTGTCTTCCTGGGCTGATTGCGGAGCTGCCGTGTCCAACATTCTCGTGGTCGATGACAGTCCGACGGCCGTCAAGCTGATCTCCGGAGCGCTAACGCAAGCGGGGTTTCAGGTGCGGACGGCAGCCGACGGGGAACAGGCCCTCGCCCTGGCCCGCGAGACGCCACCCGATGTCGTGGTGCTGGACATCATTCTGCCCAAACAGAACGGCTACGAAGTCTGTCGACGGTTGAAGCAGGACGAACGGACGGCGGCGGCGAAGGTGGTGCTGCTGAGCAGCAAGACGCACGCGGCCGATCGTCAATGGGGGCTGCGTCAGGGGGCAGACGCCTACCTCACCAAGCCGGTTCAGCCCCAGGAACTGATGGCCTGTATTGAAGCCCTGACCGTCGTTCCGAGCCATTAGGGACGGGTTGAACACCGTAGGGTGGGCACCCATTCGGAATGGCAATAGACCACTACCACGACTTTGGTTTTTCCATGACATCCGCCTACGACCCCACCGTGCCCGATGTGCCGGTCTCCGATCAGGAGGCCGATTCGCTCGTGGCCAGCCTGTTCGGGAATGATCCGGACTGGGTTGGGCTGGGGGCTGGTTTGGCGGCTGGACTCGGGGAATCGGGTAGCAACACGCTGGCGGAAGCGACCGGTGAGGCGACTGGTCTCGATGAGCTGGTCGCGCGGCTGGACCGACTGACGGCTTCACAGGCGGGTGACATGCCGGTTCGCACGCCGCGGCGCGTCGCGACCGAAAAGATCGTCCTGTTTGAACTGGCGGAGAACCTGCTGGCGTTCCGGATGTCGGCGGTGCTTGAGGTACTGTCTCTGCCGACTTACACGCCGCTGCCACATAGTCCCGACTGGCTGTGGGGCGTGGCGAATCTGCGGGGCGAAATCGTCCCGGTGTTTGATCTCGCCAGAGCGTTTGCGCTGGGGGCCAGCCCCGACCCGCGGACCGCGCGGCTGCTGGTGATCCGCTCGCAAGCCGAGGAGATGACGCTGGGGATCGTCGCGTCGCGCGTGATCGGCCTCCGGCCTCTAGTCGAATACACCCCCATGGACATTCCCTCTGGCGCGACCGGTCTGCATGCCTGTCTCGCCGGGTTCTCGAATCAGGCAGGCCTGGTGGTGGCCGTGTGCGATGCCGATCGACTCGCGCGTTCGACCCTGCTGCCAGAGATTGGCAAACCCTGACCTTGCCGGTTCGCGTTACAGAAGCCCCTTCGCCAAATCCCATCGAATCCAACGCTCAATCAACCTGTTGCTTTGTTTTGTGGAAGGAACGTTCATGTTCGGCCTGCTTCGCTCGCTGTGGGGCCTGTTGCCCACGGGTTGGATTGCGTCCCGCATTCGGTACAAGCTGCTGCTCGCGTTGCTCGCTGTGTCGCTGATCCCGCTGGTGGGCCTGGGAGTCGCTTCGTTCCTCGCCTCCGACCGGGCTCTCACCGAGCAGGCCGCGTCGAAACTGGAGGCCGTGCGAACGCTGAAGGCCGGTCAGGTCGAGGCGTACTTCGAGCTGATGCGGAACCAGGTGGCGACGGTCGCGGAAAACCGCATGACGGTCGAAGCGCTGGAGGAGCTGGCCCGCGCGTTCCGGACCTTTCGAGCGGACAACACGCTGGAGACGGCGGACCTGGCCCGCCTGAAGTCCGACCTCGAGACCTACTACACGGGCGAGTTCAGCGAAGAGTATCTCAAGCGAACCGAAACCCGCCCGGAGGTGGCAAAGCAGATTGAGCCGCTCGACGACGACTCGATCGCCCTGCAGCACGAGTACATCCGCAAGAACGAGAACCCTCTCGGTAAGAAGCAGCTGCTCGACCAGGGGACGGACCTGTCGAAGTACAGCGTGGCCCACGGTAAGTACCACCCGATCTTCCGCAGCTTCCTGGAAAAGTTCGGCTACTACGACATCTTCCTCGTGGACCTCGCGTCGAGCGACATTGTCTACACGGTGTTCAAGGAGCTCGATTTCTCGACGAATCTGCGCACGGGTCCCTACGCGACGACGAACATCGGCCGGGCGTTCCGGCAGGCGGCCGAGACCGAGCGGGGCGTGATCACCATTGTCGATTACGAGCCGTACACGCCTTCGTACGCCGATGCGGCGAGCTTCCTCGCGACGCCGGTCTATTCCGGGGACAAGAAGATCGGCGTACTGATCTTCCAGATTCCGATCGACCGCGTGAACGCGATCATGGCCGAGCGGACCGGCCTGGGTGAGACCGGGGAAACGTACGCAGTCGGCCCCGATTTCCTGTTCCGGAACGACTCTCGGTTCCGCGAGGAGCTGGCCGTGCGGTCCACGGTGCTGAACCCGAAACACAAAGTGGTCACCGCGAATGCACGGCAGGCGCTGGCGGGCCAGAGTGGCACGGGCGCTGCGACGAACTACCGCGGCCAGACGGTGCTGGCCTCGTGGGAACCGATTCAGATCTCGGACGCGACGGCTCCCACGCCAGTCACGTGGGCGCTGCTGACGGAAGTGGCCCTGGAAGAAGTCTCACGACCGGCGACGACGATGTTCTGGTTCTCGCTGGCCCTGATCGGCGCGGCGGCGGTGGTCGTCATCGCGGCGGCGCTCTTGCTGGCCCGGTCGCTCACGCGGCAAGCGGATGCCATCTCGGGCATGCTCTCTCAGGTCGGGATGGGGATGTTCGACGCGCGGGCCGACATTCTCACTCAGGACGAACTGGGCCTGGTGGCGACCTCTCTCAACTCAATGTGCGACAACACGCTGTCGCTGATTCAATCGCAGGACGAACGGGACCGGCTGGAAGATGCCGTTTCGAACCTCAAGACGCAGGTGTCGCAGATCGCCACGGGCGACCTGACGGTGCGGGCGTCTGCCGGGGAAGGATTGACCGCGGATATTGCCGGCTCGATCAACGAGATGGTCGGTCAGTTGCGCGGGATTGTTCGAAACGTGCAGGATGCGACGCTGCAGGTGTCGACCTCGGCCGGTTCGATCAGCAAGACGGCCGAGGGCCTCTCGGCTGGCTCGGCGGATCAGGCCCGTCAGATTCAGTCGACTTCCGCGGCGGTCGCCCGGATGGCCGTGGCGATTCAGGCGGTGTCGACCACGACGCAGCAGTCGGCCGAGGTGGCTGGACAAGCTCGTGAATCGGCTCTCAAGGGAACGCAGGCCGTGCGGAACACAGTCGAGGGGATGGAACGCATCCGCGACCAGGTTCAGGACACGTCGAAGCGCATCAAGCGGCTGGGGGAAACGTCGCAGGAGATTGGCGAGATCGTCCAGTTGATCGGCGACATCGCCGACCGCACGAGTATTCTCGCCCTCAACGCGTCGATTCAGGCGGCGATGGCGGGTGAGGCCGGCCAAGGGTTCGCGGTGGTGGCCGAGGAAGTCGAACGACTGGCCGACCGGGCGAACGAAGCGACCAAGCGGATTGGCTCGCTGATCAAGTCGATGCAGACGGAAACGGCCGAGGCGATGGCGGCGATGGAAGAGAGCACGCGGGAAGTGGTTCACGGAACGCGACTGGCCCACGAAGCCGGTCAGACGCTGGGCGTGATTGACACGGTCTCGAACGAGTTGGCCCAGCGAATTCGCACGATCTCGGAAGCGACCCGCGAACAGGCGGCCAGTGCCGACTCGGTCGCCCGGCTGATGACCGAGATCTCGCAGGTGACGACCGACACCTCGACAGGAACGCGGAAGGCGGCCGAATCGATCCACGATCTGGCCGAACTGTCGACCGCGCTGCGTGATTCGGTCAGCCGGTTCCGGTTGTCGACGGACCGCAGCCGGGCGCGAGAGGATGACGACCCGACAGCGGCGCTGGGGCGGCTGGTGGAAACGGCTCTGGAAACGTAGCGGGTTTCCGGTTGACGCGGGTGAGCGATCCGAAATGGGTTTTGGTAGGGGGGCGTCCACCCGCAGTGGTGGGCAGTGCCCACCCTACCCTGTCGTCCAAAGTCTTCTGATCTGGCGTGGCCGCTATGTCTTATCCCCATGCGGAGGAAGCCCTCGCGGGCTTTTTCGAGGAGTGTCGGCTGGCGCTGTTTGCGATTCGCAGGCAGTTCCCCGTGCTGTCTCAACCCGGTGACCATGCCGCCACGCTGGGCGAAGTGGCGCGGTTGGCTCATTCGATCAAGGGGACCGCCGGGCTGCTCGAACTACCGCGGCTGGCGGAACTGGCGGGTCTGCAGGAAGAGCATTGGGACCGGCTCCGCACGGGCGAAAGAGCGATTTCGACAGAGGCGCTCGCCCAGGCGGCTGCTCTCACCGATGCCCTCGACCGGCATGTCGCGGAGCTGGCGGCCACGGGGATTGAACCGGAGTCGCCACTCGCGTTCGCCCGCGAACTGACGCTGCAGCTCATCAGTCCCATCGAAGCCGCTCAGGCCGATCGTGATGTTGAGCCGGAGACGGCAGCGACCGAGGTCGCAGTCGCAGACCTCACTCCGGAGTCAATCCAGGACTCGCCTATGGAACCACTTGAACGCCCCTTGGCGGCGCAAGTGGAAATGTCTGCCGACCTGCCCCCATTGGAGCAGCCCACCCAGCTACCAACTGACCTGCGGACGATTTTCCTGGATGAAGCCGAGGAGCACCTGCGGAGCCTGGAAGCGATGCGTGTGCGGCTGGAGCAGAACCCGGCCTCGCGGGGCGACGTGCTGCGGCAGGCGCACCGCGCGGCGCATTCGCTCAAGGGTTCGGCCGGGGCGGTCGGGTTTCTCTCGGTGTCGCGCCTGGCCCACCAACTGGAGGACTTGCTCGAACTGTTGGGTGAACGTCCGCAGACGATCACGGCCGTCTCGCTGGACTTGTGGAGGCGGACGACCGACCTGCTGCATGCACTCGTCCATCTCGACGACACAGCCGACTTGCAGGGACCGCGGCTGCGGCTGCGTGATCTGACCGCCGCATATGACGAGTTCATCGCGACCGGTACCGACTGGGACTCCAAGCTGAATGAGGACGCTGCGACACCGAGCAGAGCGGTCCCCGCTGCCGAAGCGGAACCAGCGCGCGAGGCCGCCCTGGCCGTGGCGACTGATGACCGTCGCGCGGGCGATGGCAAGGCGGTCGAAACGCGGGCCGTC
>JAIXZD010000417.1 GCA_027489895.1 Planctomycetaceae bacterium | reverse complement strand
TTAACCCGGGAGCCGTTCGTCAACGGGCCGGATGGCCTGGGGACGGGGCAGCCCGACTCGATGCTGGTGCTGATGGCCGATGGCTCGGTCCGCACGATCCAACAGTCGACCGACGCACAGATCGTCCGGCGGATGGCGACGCTCTGGGATCGGACGGAGGGAGAGGCGGGAAACGATCCGCCGCTTGTCTCGCAAAGTCCGACTCCGACTGCGGGGGCCGGCGAGGCCACGGCACCGGGCGCGACATCGCCCGAAATGACCAAACCCGAAAAACCTAACCCCAGTGCTACGGTGTCCGTCGCCGATGACGAGCCAAACGTTCCGGCGGGTGAGCGACCGGCTGCCGAGGGCGATTCCGAGTCACCCCGGCCGGTCGAGGTGGTGATTCGCAAGCAGGCAGATGTTGAAGAGGTGCTGCGGCGGAAGATTCTGCGCTACGAAGTGGCGAAGCCCGTGGCCCGGGTCGTGTTGCTGCGGGAGTTGGCCGATTCCGCTGGGGTGCCTCTGTTGTGGAACGAAGAGGACCTGGGAGATCGCAAGACGCTGCTGGACGAACGGACCGTGATGAAGTTTGGTCCGGGGGAGTTGGGGCAACTGATGCGGGAAATCCTGCCGCCCAATCGATTGGGTCTGGAGGCCCGCGATGGTGGTGTCTGGATCGTGCCGAAGCGATAAACTGCTGGATCGGTCGCCTTTTTGGCAAGCATTCAGTGATCACGCGGGAGCGCGGCGGGACATGGCCCATTCAGGAGATGCCGGGACGACAGTGGTCGATTCGGGAGACGCGGTCGTCCCGCTGACATTCGTCCCCTATGTGCGACCTCAGGTGTGGGGTGGGCGTGAACTGGGTTCGCGGCTGGGTAAGTCGCTGCCGGGCGAAGGGGGCTACGGCGAAGCGTGGGACGTGAGTGGACACCGGGACCATGTCACGGTGTTGGCTGCGGGGGCTGAGGCAGGGCGGCCGCTCGATCGCGTGTGGGCCGAGCGGGCCGCCGCCTGGACTGGGGGCCGGGCCACGGGAGCCGAGCCGTTCCCGCTGCTGCTCAAATGGCTGGATTGCCGGGAGCTGCTGTCGGTTCAGGTCCACCCGAACGATGCCCTGGCGATGGAACTGCGTGGCGAGCGGTTCGGCAAGACAGAGGCGTGGGTGGTGCTGGACGCCGCGCCGACGGGGCGGATCTATGCGGGACTTCGGGAGGGGGTGACGCCGGCCGATCTGGCGGCGCGTCTGGAGGCGGGGACGGTCGACCAGTGCCTGCATCAGTTCCGACCACACCGGGGGGACTGTCTGTTTTTGAGAGCGGGGACCGTGCATGCGGTCGGGGGTGGGGTGTTGATGGCGGAGGTGCAACAGTCGAGCGATGCGACGTTCCGACTGTTCGACTGGAACCGGTTGGGGATCGACGGGCAGCCACGGGCGCTGCATCGGGAGGAGTCGCTCAGGGCGATTGACTGGTCGGCGGGACCTGTCGAACCGGTCGTGCCGCGCGTCGTGCGGGAAGAAAAGTCGGGCGCCTTGCGCGAAAAGCTGGTCGACTGTGCCGAGTTCACTCTGGAGCGGTGGACACTGGGATCGGAACCTCAACCGCATTCGCGGCCAGACGAACTGTCGCTGGTGATGGTTTTGGAGGGAACTGGTGCGTGGGGGCTGGCGGACGGGGGCGCCAAAGATGGGGGCCGAGAGGATGGGATGCTGACGACTGGAGAATCCCGTCTGGTTCCTGCGGGGGCGACGCGGTTGGAATGGCGTGGGGCGGGAATGACGCTGCTGTTGGCGGTACCGAAGTTCGTCTGAGTGAGAGTCAGTGAACGTTGGGAGCGAGAGGAACTCCGGGCGTTGACGTTTCCGGCTCCCGTTGATCGTCATCACGGGCTGATCGTCAGCAACATGGGAAAATCGGCTGCGTCGCACGGGAACAAAAATCGACAGAAGTGATCTTGAGTACACGTGTACGTTTGATTACAACACATGGGTGTGCGGTGTCAGGGCGACCTGGCAAGGGAGTGTTCGAAACAGGGAAAAGCTGAGGAGCAGGCGATGCGTTCGATTTTGGCGGTGGTGGGTTTGTGCGGGGCTTTTTGGCTGGCGGCATCGGGGAGCGCGGTGGCGCAGGAACCGCCCCAAGCTGGGCCGGAGCATAAGCGGCTGGCGGAACTGGCGGGGGAATGGGAGACGGTGAGCACGAGTCCGGGTGTTCCGGGAATGAGCAAGGGGACGGCGACGTACAAGGTGGAGTGCAATGGGTTGTGGGTGGCGAGCAATTTTGAAGGGGAGTTCGCCGGGCAGAAGTTTCAGGGCAAGGGGCTGGATTCGTACGACCCGGCGAAGAAGAAGTACGTCAGCGTCTGGGTCGACTCGATGATCACCAGCCCGATGCTGTTCGAGGGCGATTTCGACGAGAAGACGAAGACGATGACGCAGTTGGCGACCGCGCCAGGGCCGGACGGCAAGCCGGCGAAGTGGCGGGCAGTGACGAAGTTCGTGGACGCCGATCACCATGAGTTTTCGCTGCATATGACGCCCCCAGGCGCACCAGAATTGCTGCTGATGACGATGAAGTACACGCGGAAGAAATAGGGGCGGGCGACGGTCGCGGCGCTGACATGCGTGTGGGAGGTTGTGCGGAGGTGGGGGCTTTGCCCGTGCGTGTTCCTCGGGAAAAGTGGGGGCGGGAATTGCGACGGGTCGATTTTTGTTGATATAAAGGTTGCGTGAGTCATCCGTTGGGTGGTATTGCCTCTTGCCTGCCCGCGAAGCGCGTCCGTCAGCGGATCGCCTTGTCTGTCCTTCCTATGGGAGCCCCCGTCCATGGCCGAACCCTTCTCGTTTTCGTCGGCCTCGCGCCGCCAGTTTTTGCAGGCTTCAGCGGTTACGGCCGCGGGGCAGTTGGCCCTTTCGAGCGGCGCGTTTGCCGCGGGCGCGGATGAGATCAAGGTGGGGATGGTTGGGTGTGGTGGTCGTGGGACCGGAGCGGCCGTGCAGGCGCTGAAGGCCGACAAGGGAGCGCGGCTGGTGGCGATGGGCGATGCGTTTGGCGATCGCCTGGAGAGCAGCCTGGGTTCGCTCAAGAATCCGGGGAACGGCGTGGCCGAGCAGGTTGCCGTGGATAGCGACCACAAGTTCGTGGGCTTCGACGCGTATCAGAAAGTGATCGATGCCGGCGTGGATGTGGTGCTACTGACGGCGCCGCCCTGCTTCCGCCCGAAGCATATCGCGGCGGCCGTCGAGGCCGGGAAGCATATCTTCGCGGAGAAGCCGATTGCGGTGGACGCGGCGGGCGTGCGGTCGGTGATGGAGACCTGTGCGAAGGCGAAGGAGAAGAATCTGTCGGTCGTGTCGGGGCTCTGCTGGCGGTACCATAACGGGATGCGGGCGACGTTTGATGCGATTCATGCCGGGGGCGTGGGTGAGATTCAGACGATTCAGCTCACCTATCTGACGGGTACGTTGAAGCAGTTCCCGCGGCAGGAAGGCTGGAGCGACATGGAGTGGCAAATGCGCAACTGGCAGCATTTCCTCTGGTCGTCGGGCGACTTCAATGTCGAGCAGCACATTCACAGTCTCGACAAGGGACTGTGGGCGATGAAAGACGAAGCGCCGGTGAAGTGCACCGGGGTGGGCGGGCGTCAGGCGCGGACGGGGCCTGAGTCGGGGAATGTGTATGACCACTTCTGCGTGGTGTACGAGTGGGCGAATGGCACGAAGGCGTTCGCCGCCTGCCGGCAGATGGATGGCTGCTCGAACGACGTCTCGGACCATGTCTATGGCACGAAGGGCGTTGCCAATGTCTTCCAGCACCGGATCAAGGGGGAGACGGACTGGAAGTTCAAAGGTGAGGGCGGCGACATGTACCAGATCGAGCACAACGAGCTGTTTGCTTCGGTGCGGTCGGGGAAGCCGATCAACAACGGCGACTACATGTGCAAGAGCACGCTGATGGCGATCATGGGTCGGCAGTCGGCCTACACGGGCAAGACGATCAGCTGGGAACAGGCGCTGAATTCGAAGGAAGACCTGGTTCCGGCGAAGCTGGAGTGGACGAGCATGCCGGTGGCTCCGGTGCCGACGCCTGGTGTGACGCAGTTCGTCTAGTCGGTGGTGGACGCTTGAGATATTCGCACCCTCTGGGACTTGATTGTCCTAGAGGGTGTTTTCGTTGTTGGGGGAAGCGTCACCGCTTCCGCTACGGATGGTGTGGGGGCGGCGTTCAGGAGTCGAGTTCGACGATGCGGGAGCGGATGCGGCCTGAGGCGAGGCGTGTTTCGAGTAATTGATTGGGGCTGGCGTCCTGGGCGGATTGCAGGACTCGACCTGTGGCGGCATCGGTCGTGACGGAGTAGCCGCGGGCGAGGACGGCCAAGGGTGAGAGGGCGGAGAGCGCTCTGGCACCGAGTGCGAGTCGACTTTCGGCCGCGGTGAGCCGGGTTTGCATGGCCTGCCTGAGCCGCTGTTCGACCTCGTCGAGGCGCTGGGTGCGATCGTCGATGAGGTCGAAGGGACGGGACAGTCCGCGGCGCTGGGCGATCGCCTCCAGTCGTGTTCCCGCGAGTTCGGCTTTGCGGGTGAGCCCCGCGCGGAGTCGCTCGCGGCAGTCGGCCAGCCAGGTGGCTAGTTCCTCGCCATTGGGGACGGCCAGTTCTCCTGCTTCGCTGGGGGTCAAGGCCCGGCGGTCGGCGACGAGGTCGGCGATGGTCACATCGATTTCATGGCCGACGGCCGAGATGACCGGGACGGGACAGTCGGCGATCGCCCGGGCGACCACTTCCTCGTTGAAGGGCCAGAGGTCTTCCAGACTGCCGCCGCCTCGGCCGGTGATGACGAGGTCGACATTGGGGATCGAGCCAACCCGGCGTAAGGCGGCCGCGATTTTGGCAGCGGCTCCCTCCCCCTGGACGGGAACGGGGACGATGACGAGGTCGGTCGCTTTCCAGCGGCGCGTGAGGACCTGCAGCAGGTCGCGGACGGCGGCCCCGGTGGGACTGGTGATGAGCGCGATTCGCCTGGGGAAGCGGGGCAACGGGCGTTTGCGGGCGGGGTCAAACAGCCCTTCCCGGGCGAGCTTTTCCTGCAGTTGCCGGAACGCGAGTTCCAGGGGGCCCATGCCGCGAGGTAGCAAGTCGCGAATGACCAGTTGGTAGGTGCCGCGGGCCGCGTAGACTTCGATTGGCCCTGCGGCGATCACTTCGAGACCGTCGCGCAACTCGAACTTCAGGCGCTGGGCGACGTTTCGCCAGAGCACCGCGCGGAGTTGGGCCTCGTCGTCCTTGAGAGTGAGGTAGACATGTCCGGACGAGGCCCGCGACAGGTTTGAGAGCTCGCCCATGACGAGGACCTCGGGAAAGTCGCCTTCGAGCGCGTCCTTGATCTGCCGGGTCACTTCGCCCACTGAGAGCACCACCGGCTCGGGGGGGGCGAGCGAATCGCCTGCGAGCGTGGAATCGAGCGATGCGTCAGAATTGACGGTGTCAAAGTCGTCGAAATCGAAGGGGTTGGTGTCGGGCATCGGGCTGGTCTCGTGAAGATACGGTCACGGCCTCTGCGTGGCATGAGTGGCAGATGGGCCGCGACGCTCACGATAGAGGAAACGGGCTGGCGGTGTGAGACTCGCGGACCCCGAGAGCCTGCACTGGGCGAGATGACCCGTGCGAGGTCCACGGGGCGGGCGGAGAAGGCGTTGGCTTCGGCGTTGACTTCGGGGAAGGGTTTGCCTTCGAGGTATTCGCAGAGGATGGCGGCGGCCTGGGAGACGACGCAGCCGGGGGCTTTTACGCGGATTGATTGGAGCGTGCCGGCTTCGATGGTGAGCGAGAGCTCGATCTCGTCGCCGCAGGTGGGGTGGCGGTGGTGGGTGGACGCTGCGATAGAGGGAGTGCGGCCGCGATGGGAGCGCAACTCGAAGAACTCCAGCAGCCGATCTTCGCTCACGATGTCATCCGGTTTGACGGCAGATACATCCCGCGACTCATGACCCACATTACCAATAACCTGCCCTCTTGTTGCTTCGCAACCCAGACGCTCAAAGCAGCGTCTGGGCCACCCGCCGGCTTCGATGGTGAGCGAGAGTTCGAATTCGACGCCGCAGGTGGGGTGGCGGTGAGGGTTGGACGCTGTGGCAGCGGGTGCTCGGCCTCGATGGGAACGCGACTCGAAGAAATTCCGGCAGATGAACTTCGCTCACGGTGTCATCCAAATGGGTGCTTGAGCCATCGCGCGACGTACGGCCCACCATTACGAATGACCAGCCTTCGTGTTGCTTCGCAACCCAGACACTAAAGGCAGCGTCTAGGCTACCCGCCTGCCTTACGGAGCTGCTCCGCCCTCCACCCAACCCAACAACGCGTCATCGGTCAATAACTAAACGCATAGGCTGAATGAACCGTTTCGCTTTGTCCGTTAAGGTTTCGAGGGCTTTTAATGAAGACGGGCCTGACTGGCGTCTTTCCAATCGGAAAAAACGGAAGGCCAGAGTTAAAAACCTCCTAGAAAATCATTTGATGGGAGGGATTTGCTTCAAGAGAGGGGTGGGGTGGGCCGATCGTCCCGTAGTCGCACTCACTACGACGCACACTGGAAGAACAATTGTGACTGAATGTGAAGTGGATTCGCCCGGGAGAAGCCATGCAGGTCGCTAGCTCGGGCCGAGCATCGATTTCGAGAACAGTTCCAACCGCTCCCGGCGGGCGGGTGACGGTTCCCGTGAGCCACCTGTTGGTGGGACATCAGCTTAGGAGACCTATCTGGGACGACCGGGGCGTATTGCTCTTGGCGGAGGGCGCGGTGATTACGTCCCGCTTCAAGGAACTGCTGCAGAGGCGGGGGGAGCAGACTGTCTCTGCCGATCCAGCCGACGCGGCCCAATTCTCCTCAACGCATGCCGACTGCACGCCCGACGACGGTCCAATCACCACGACTCCGGCGGAGGTGACGCTCAGCGCCGCTTCGAAGTCGATGATCACGATTCTCGACACCCACGTCGACAACGGCAACCTGTTGGTCAAGAACAGCGGACCGCCGCTGGCCGAACGCTTGAAGAATCGTGGGGCGAGCGGATATTCGGAATCGGACCAAGAGCATTCACGCGCGACGCAGCGCGCCGGTTCGAGCGTCGTCGACGGAATGATCCAGCAGGTCGCGGCGGGCCGGCGGGTCGAATCGCATCCGATCGTGTCGCTTGCGGGCGAAACGCTCGAGATGCTGCTGGCCGACCCGGACTGTGCCCTGGCCACGGCCGTGAACGATCTAGACGGGTCCAACCTCTCGGATTCCTCGATGCGAACATCGGTACTGTCGATGGCGCTGGGGATTGAAATGGGGTACGACGAGAAGAACGTCCGGTTGCTGGGGCTGTGCGGGCTGGTGCATGACTGGGGCATGTGCCGGGTGAATCCGCAGTTGCTGGCCGTGCCAAAGACGTTGCATCCGGTCGACTTTCTGGAGATCAAGAAGCATCCCATCTGGTCGCTGGAGATGCTCCAAAACGTGGCGGGACTTCCGGCGGTGGCGTCGCTGATCTGTTATCAGTCACATGAACGTCCGGACGGGAAGGGTTATCCGCGCGGAAGGAAATCTCCGCAAACACATCCGTTCGCGCGGATAATCCGAGTGGTGGATACGTTCTCTGCGTTAATCAGCAAAAGGGCTTTCCGAAAAGCGTTGAATCCGGCTGCCGCGATGGAATGTCTGCTGACTCTGTCGGCTGAGAATCTCCTCGACGCCGACACGGTCCGTCGGACCCTGTTGCTGCTGTCGACGTTTCCACCCGGCACGCATGTGCGCCTGAGAGATGGCCGTCTGGCCTGTTCGCTGCGTCGGAACGGCACGCATCAATCGCTTCCCATCATTGAAATCCTATCCGGCGATAGTGCGGGGACGGTTGTCGATCCGAAGGCGGCGGGGCTGTCGATCGCCAGCGCGGTGCCGCGCCCTGATCGAGACGAGGGGGAGTTGACCACCGCTGACATTGAACGCGGCAGCCGTTGAACCGGTACGCGCATCCTCTTGATTTCGCCCGACAGTCTTCCACGTCCAAATCAACTGGCCCAGTCTCAGAGTTTGAACCATGCCTTTCGATCCGAACAAGCGCAATCGTCGGATTTTGCTCGTCGACGACAATCCGTCGATCCACGACGACTATCGCAAAGTGCTCGCATCCTCGGATGCGAAGATTTCTGCGCTGGACATCGACGAGGACCTATTGTTCGGAAGCGACCAGCCCAAATCGACCGCGCTGGTTTCCTACGACCTGGTCTCAGCCTATCAGGGGCAAGAAGCGCTGGAGACTCTGGAGCAGGCGATGGCCAGCGGGCAGCCGTTCGCGCTGGCACTGGTCGACATGCGGATGCCGCCTGGTTGGGACGGACTGGAAACGGTGGCGCGGTTGTGGCTGGCGGACCCCAATCTGCTGATCGTGTTCTGCACGGCGTTCTCGGACTACAGCTGGTCGGAGATGGTCGACAAACTCGGCGTGACGGACCGGTTCGTGATTCTCAAGAAGCCGTTTGACGCCATTGAAGTTCAGCAGATGGTCGCGGCGATGGTGGAACGACGTCATCAGGCGTCGTTCGCACAACTGTCGATTGACGATCTGTGGGAACAGCAGCGCCGGATTCGGGAACTGGAAAACGAACTGGCGGTACTTCGGGAGCAATTGCGACGACCGGTCAGGGTACCGGCAGACACGCTGGCGGGCGTAGTCCTCGTCGCGGATGCGATTCCCATCGACGGTTCCGAGACGGTCCGCCGACTGGAATCCGCTGGAGCAGATGTCGCGAGTTTCGAAGATGGGCAGGATCTGCTCAACGAGTATCTGCGACTGCGTGCGTCGGGAATGGAAGTCGTGGGTGTGGTTCTCGAATTGGCGCTGCCGGACCTGGACGGTTACGCGACTGCGAAGCGACTGCGAGACCAGGGGTTCCCAGGTCCGATCGTCGCCTGGTCAAACCACGCGGCCCCAGGAGACGCCGCGAACGCGATTCTGGCGGGTTGTTCGGCGCACGTGTCCAAGGCCGAATCATTCGAGCGGGTGATCGAAGTTCTGGCTCAGGGCTTACCGGTAGCGGGTTGACGGGCCGTACTCGGGTGGACGGGATGAACGAGACGAGACTGATCGCCGGGGAGCTGGAATGGAAGTTCGAAATGGCGGGAGCTGGGCGGCGATGTGGACGAGTCTGGACCTGAAAAACATCGACGTTTGGCTGCGGCGGATTCCGATCGCACCCCGATTGCGGCTGATGCTAACGGGGATGCTGGTGGCACTGGTATTTGTCACGGTCGTGGCATTCCAGTCGCTCGGTCGCCTGCAAGTGGGAGGGCCGATCCACAAGACCATGGTGTTGGATCAGGAACTGGTGGCCGATATCCTTCCGCCGCCGTCCTATCTCGTCGAATATCAACTCCATCTCCATGCGGCGTATCATGCGAAGGATCGCAACCACCTGGAGGAATTCCGCCGCCTCTGCGGTGTGGCCAAGGCCGAGTACGCGACGCGCATGGCGTACTGGCACACCAGTTTGAAGAACATTCCCGACATGTACGGGCTGTTGCTGGCCGAATCGAAACCACCGGCGCTGGACCTGTTTCGGATCGCCGAGGAGCAATACTTCCCCGCACTGGAGCGGGGTGATTCCGCAATGGCCCAGCAGTACCTCCAGGGGGCGCTGGATCGGGCATTTGACCAGCATCGCGCGGCGATCGTGCGCACCGCGAACGCTGCACAGTCGCGCTGGAAAGCGACTCGCGAGTTGGCGATGTTGTCGGCCACGCGCATGCGGGGACTCCTGCTATCGATCTCCCTCTTGACGGCCGGAGCGGGGTTCCTGTTTGTCAGCGCCGTTCACCGGACGATCGCAAGGCCTGTGGCCGACCTGTCACAGGTCCTCGATGAGTTTCGCGAGGGACATCTGGACGCCCGCGCCAAAGAAGAGGGGGCCGACGAACTGACCGGTGTCGCCAGGACGGTCAACCGGATGGTGGGAGATATCTCCGAACGAACCTCGCAGCTTTCGGAGACGATCGGCGAAATGACCCGGATGTACCAGGAGCGCAACCTGGCCCAGGAAGCGATGGTCCGCACGGCCCGCCAGGCGGGCATGGCCGAGATCGCCACTGGTGTTTTGCACAACGTGGGAAACGTCCTCAACAGCGTCAACATCGGCGTCGACGTGTTGCGGGGCAAGATCGAAGCGACCAAGGCGACCCGTGTCCGGGACGTGGCGAAGCTGATCCAGGACAACGCGGGACAGTTGGGGCCGTTTTTTACGAGTGACCCGAAAGGCCAACGGCTGCCCGGTTACCTCGACAAGCTCGCCACGAGTCTGGCCGAGGACCGTGATGACCAGCTTCGCGAGTTGCGTGACCTGACGGAGAACGTGTCGCACATCAAGCTGATCATTCAGCAGCAGCAGTCCTTCGCGAAACTGGGGGGGATGGAGGAACCGACGTCGCTGGCCAAACTGATCGATGACGCGGAGAAACTCGTCAACGTCTCAGCGGTGAAGAATCAGGTGACCATCACCAAGATCGTGGTGGATCTGCCGGATGTCGTCGTCGACCGACAGAAGGTGATGCAGATCGTCGTCAACCTGATGAAGAACGCGATCGAGGCACTCCACGACGTGACCGACCGCCCGCGGGCCCTCGCGGTCGCGTTGTCACGCGGGCAGCATTCCGAACCGGAACGCGGCGAACTCGTCGAAATCGTCGTGAAGGACAATGGCTGCGGCATCCCCAAAGAGAAATTGAACCGCATCTTCTCCCACGGATTCACGACCAAGAAGACCGGCCATGGTTTTGGACTGCATAGCTGTGCGAACATGGCGGGCGAAATGGGTGGATCTCTCCAGGTGCGCAGCGACGGGGCGGACTGTGGTGCGGTGTTCACGCTGACACTCCCACTGCGACAAATGGCACCGCGACCGCGCTTTGAAACTCACTTCGCGCTGGAAACCATGGTGGTTGCCGCCGAGGTGTGATTGTGTTCGAACAGCGCCATGGCAATTGTGTGGACACCCAAACCAAAGTCGCCCGAGCCTTCGCCGGGTGCCACTGCTGGCTTTTCCAGTTCCGTAGGGCCGGAGCCTGCCCTACGTAGCTGACTGATTCTGTGGGCGGTGACGAGGGTGCGGGATGAGACGGCTGCGATGGGCGAAATCGGTGGTTGGTCGAATGGTCAATCCTTCGGCCTGCATCGGGCGCACTAGGCTTCCTCCGCGTTGGCTCTCTTCCCGTGGGCAGTGTTGAGGCTTGTGTTCGATGAACCAGAATGGCGTGCTTGTTGTTTTCGGGGCCGTCTTGTTGGGTGTGCTGGGTGGGTATGCCACCAGTTCGAATCAGGCGAACGATGCCGGCGGTTCGCCAGCGAACAGTGTCGCGACCGAGCCGAAAACAGACGGCCCGATCGGACCTGCGACCGCGACCGTCCTCTCATCCGCTGCGGTGCCACCTGGGGCGGCGGTGGCGATCGGTCAGGGGCCGAATGCGTCGGCGAATCGTTCAGACGTCACGGCGGTCACGCTGGTGAAGCAGGCTCCCGGCCCGGACCCGGTGACGGCCAAAAAGAAGCCGGTCAAGAAGAATGCGACGAAGTCCAAGCAGGCCGAAGATGCGGAAGCCAGGAAGGTCGCCTCGGCCTGCAGTTCGTTCCTCAGCGCGGCGAGGGCGGGGAACGCGAGTTCGCTCGCGGCGACGATGACGGCGAGTCATCGCGAGCCTCTGCGGGCGCGGACAAAGTGGGCGTCCGGGGCGGGCATGGAGATGTACCGCGAGTTTGGCAAGAACGTCGTGAAGACGATGAGCACGAAGATTGAAGGGGACAAGGCCGAAGTGCGGCTGGCCAACAAGACGGATGTTGAAGGGACGGACAGCCAGTACGTGAAGTCCCGCAAGTTCAATCGCCGGGAAGCATTCATCAGCCTTGTGAAAGAGAACGGACAATGGAAAGTGTCCGGCTTCCGCGAAGGCATGCAGGTGTGGAACGAATAGCGACAGCGGGCGTACGGGGCGGCGGGGGCGGCGACGAGGGCGAGCATGTCGTTGGGGGAAGGCGTTGACCTTTGGACATGGGTCTGCCTTCGGGGTGTTCGCAGCGATTGGCGGCGGCCTCTGGGCGATCCGCAAGCCGCGGGACACTCGCACCTGGCTCAGTTGGCCCGCACGTCCGCCGTCCGGCAGTTGGACAGCGCAGCTTGTTGCGCGGCTTGATGTGGATCACCGTCGTCCCGTTGCCGCGATCCACACGGAGGTGCTGGTAGCAGCGGAGGCCGAACTCGGGATACAACAGGCCTGTGGACTTGCTCGCGTGTGAACGGGTTGACTTGGCAATCTGGTGATCGCGGTGGCGTGTCCCTCTTTTAGCTGCACATGCATTTGCCGGATGGACAGTCATGGCGATGAGACATGCAACCGAAGTGCCGCGCACCTGTTGGCTGATGATGTTTTGTCTGGCGTCTCTGGCAGTTACTTCGATCTGCTCGGGGGCCGAGCCGCTTCGGGTCTTCGATCGCGAAATTGCGTCTCAGCCATTTGACAAAGAGCCGTTCCGGCAGATCGCCATTCCCGACTGGCTCGAGGAGACGCTTGGTTGTGGCTATACGCTCTCGGTCATGAACTCCGAGCAGCGGAAGGCGGCCGCGTCGCATGGGGTGACGATCAGTGAAATGGGTTTTGTCGATCCGTTTTATTCGTACTACGACAGCAAACTCCTGAAGCGCCAAAGTCCGCATGTGCCGCCGGACCGATTGACGAAAGACATTGCCGAGTACCGGAAGCTGGGCGTGCGCATTCT
This sequence comes from Planctomycetaceae bacterium, assembly GCA_027489895.1. Taxonomy (GTDB): domain Bacteria; phylum Planctomycetota; class Planctomycetia; order Planctomycetales; family Planctomycetaceae; genus JAIXZD01. The sequence goes on along the minus strand of JAIXZD010000417.1, from coordinate 4,187 downwards.
GGGTGTCTATCCGCCGTGCCTGCAGGGGGAAGTGTATGAGACTCGCCCGGAGTGGCGTCGGATTGCGACGAACACCACCGAGATTCCGCAGATCGACATGGTGAAGTTCCCGCATGGCGGGATGCTGTGTCTGCTGGGGCCGTATGGTGATTTCTTCATTGAGGTCCTGGCCGAGATCCTGACCAAATTCCCGGAGGTCGATGCGTTCAGCTTCGACGGGCTGCATTACGGCGGAGTCTGTTACTGCGGCGACTGCCGGAAGAACTATCGGGCTGACACGGGTGAAGAGATTCCGAACGCCGATCTCAACGAGGCGGCCTTCCGCAGGTATCAACATTGGGCGGACCGGAGAATGGAGGATCTTGTCCGGCGGATGCAGGTCCGGCTGAAGACGATCAAGCCTGAGGTGGCGATTGTCACCTGGACGACGAACGGGGGCCGGTTCGGGCATTTTCTGAGCATTCCGCGAAACATGCCCGCCCGCATGAATCTCCTGTTCGACGCGCCTGACCAGGAATTCTGGCTCGATGAAACCAACCGCGGCACGACGATCGTCCCGGCGTTCGCCAACGCCTACATCTGGTCCTGCACCAATCACCGCGTGGCGTTCAGCGAGCCGTACATTCTCAGCCATGGGAACCCCTATGGAAAAGACAGCTTCCCGCCTGCGGAGATTTTGCGGCGGATGCTTCTGGCGGCGACGTACGGCGCGGCGCCAAGCATCGCGGTCATTCAGCCGGAGCATTTGCAGCAACCTCTGTACGACACCATGGATGAACTCCAGCGGCGCAAGGAGTGGCTGATCCGCAAGGAGCCGGAACGCTGGGCGGCGATTGTCATGAGCGACAACACCAAGAACTTCTACGGGCGCAGCGCCGGCCTTGTTGAGGAACGCTATCTGGCGAGCGTCTTCGGCACGTTCCGCGCCTGCGTCGAAGAGCATCTGCCTGTCACGGTCATTAATGACTGGAACCTGACCGACGAAGACCTGGCGAAGTACAAAGTGCTGATCCTTCCTAACACGGCGTGCCTGGATGATCGGCAGGTCGCGGCCGTGAGGAAGTTTGTCTCGAATGGCGGCGGGCTGGTCGCGAGTCTGGATACATCGCTGTTCGATGAATACGGCAACCCGCGCGACAACTTCGCGCTGGCGGATGTGTTTGGCGCCGACTATCGCGGACTGCTGACGGCGACGGCCGTCCCAAACGAAGAGCTCGATGTCAACTTCGCGAAATCGATCGGCCCGGATTACTGGGAGAAGCGCAAGAACGTGTTCGACTTCCGGCAGGAGGTGACCTCGTTCCTGAATCAAGGGAAGATGCGAACCTACGTGAACGATCAGTTGGTGACGTTCAAGGGGCCGGCGGTCAAGGTTCGTTCAGATGGGAGCGAGCGGGTTCCCGGCTGGATTCGCTTCAAGACGGCCCCCGAAGTCGTCGAACATCCGGCGGTCGTGACCCAGAAGTTCGGCAAAGGGTCGGTCGTCTATTTTGCCGCCGGGTTGGACGCGGGCTACTACTCGTATGCCTATCCGTATCAGCGGCTGGTGATCAAGCAGGCCATTGAATGGGCGGCGAACGAGAAACCGCCGGTGCGGGTGACGGCCCCGATGTGCGTTCACAGCACGGTCATGCGGCAGAGGAAGGAGGCCGGATCGCGGCTCGTCGTGCACCTCTTCAACGATCTGAATACGACGGCCCACCATGCCCTACCTCAGGACGACGTCCCGCTACGGGAAGAGACCGTGCCGATTCATGACATTGCGGTGGAGTTCGGCCCGAGCTACCGCATCGCCAGGGTGACGCAGCAGCCCGAGGGCCGCGAGCTGCCGCTGGAGCCGACCGAACAGGGCGTTCGCGTTGTCGTCCCCAGGCTCGACGTCCACACGCTGGTCGTTGCGGAATTGAAGCCGTGAAGGGGGAACATTCCGTCGGGTGCGAGGGCGGGCTTGTCCAGCAGTTGAGTTCGACTCACTGCGACAGGTCTGGGGGTACCGGAGCGGGACGTTGACGGATCGTGAGAGAGCGCAAACTCTTCGGGGCAGGCCCATCGTGACCAGGGCGCTGAGCGCCCTGGTCACAGGATAGAACTGCAGTCCCGAAAGGGACCGGGAGATTGAAGACCACGCGCGACGCTCCCTGGGGGAATCGGGCGGGGCGGCTCTGGCTACTCGACGACGTACTCTTTGGCGAGCATTTCGAACGAGTCGACGTTCGAATCGGTGAGGCCTCCGTCGCGGACGATTTCGGCCCGCGCGGCTTTGCCACCGGTCAGCTCTTTCGCTTCGGCGATGATTCGTCCGCTCGAATCGTAGCGATAGGTCAGTTCAACCGGGGAACCGGCCGGCAGATTGGGCGGCAGGTCGGTAATGCGGAAATCGCCGATCAGCGTGCAGGCGTTGACATCGCTCGCCTCGCCCTGCAGCAGTTTGACGTGCACCCGCTGCTGATTCGGAACGTTGGTCACAAACCGCTGGCTGATCGAGAACGGAATCTGCGTGTTCCGCGGGATCATGATGTGGTTGACCTTCCGCTTCGAGTCGGGGGTCGACCGCTCGGAAATCTCGACACCCAGAGAGTGCGAGTTGACATCCGACGCCTTCACCGACTGCAGCCGCTTGACCACGGCCTGACCCACACCGCTGGTGCCACCGGTCGAGCGGGCTTCGAGAATCGCCGCGTGAATGGCAGCGCCCTGGGCGACGGCTTCTTCCGGGCTGACGGTACGGGCGGGGGCTTTCCCCGAGACCCGCTGCAGCATCTTCGAAACGGCCGGCATGTGGGTCGACCCGCCGACGAGGACGATTTCTTCCAACTGGCCCAGTTCCACGCCCGCCTGCTGGAGCACGAGTTCCGTGGTGTCTTCGGTGCGTTGCAAGAGGTCGGCCGTCATCCGCTCGAAGTCGGTCCGGGTCAGGTTGACCGTCAGCGTCTTGCCTTCGAAGTAGAGGTTGATCGGGATTTGCGGCTTGGCGCTGAGGTTGAGCTTGGCTTCCTCGCATTCCGCGGCGAACTGCAGCCGGGTTTCCGGGTCGGACAGCGGGTCGCTGCCGTACTTGCGTTTGAACTGCTCGGCGACGTGTTCGACAATTCGCTGCGTCCAGTCGAGCCCCCCGAGCATGACGTCGCCGTCGGTGGCGAGGACGCGGAAGTAGGTGGGCGAGTACCGGACGACGGTGACGTCGAACGTTCCGCCCCCGAGGTCGTAGACCATGATGTTCCGGTCTTGGCCGGTGAGGTCGGGACGGCCGAGTTCGCCCTTCTTCCAGGCGTAGGCGAGGGTCGCCGCTGTCGGTTCGTTGATGATGTCAACGACGTTGAGGCCGGCGATCTTGCCGGCGTCCTGGGTCGCCTTGCGGCGGACATCGTTGAAGTAGTAGGGAACCGTGATGACGGCATTGGCCACGCGCTGGCCGGTCGCCTTCTCGGCATCCTGCTTCAGCTTCTTCAGGATGAGGGCCGAGATGAACTCGGGCGTCAGTTTCTTGCCCTGGTAGACCTTGAACCAGTCTTTGTTGCCCATCTGCCGTTTGACGGCTTCGACGATGTTCTCGGCCGGTTCAATGGCGATTCGCTCACGCGAGGGGCCGACGATGACATGTCCCGACTCGCCCAGGAGGACGACCGAGGGGGTGATGAGACGATCGTCGGAGTTGGGCAAACATACGGGGTTGCCATCGTCATCGAGGCGGGCGATCGAGGAAAAGGTCGTGCCGAGGTCGATACCGACGGTCAATCCATCCTGAAACTTCATGGAGGCAACCTCTCTGCGATGAACGAACAGCGACCCCGAGAGCGCCCGGTTGGGTCTGGGACGGATTCGGGGATCTGTGCGGCCCGAGATTCGGGGCTTGTACTGGACTGTCACAAGTTTGTCGGTTGGCAAAAGCGGTTGCAAGCGGACGAATCAATCATCGGCCCGGCTCGGCGGTTGGAGTGGGCCTCGGGCCGGGTGTTCCCCCTGCGATCGTTACCCCCGGAACCTGTGGGATTCGCCGAAAGTGGTTGGCGGGGCGTCGAGCGAGGGTGGCGAAGGGGGGATTCCTCCGGGCGCTGACGCCTCCGGCTCCCCCAATCGTGTTGGAACCGTGGAAACCGGTTGCTGCGCCCGCGGCCAAAAAGGTGGAAGCGAAGCCTGCCGCCACTGGTCCCAAAGGGATTCCCGGCAAGCAGGCGGCCGGGGGGGAC
>JAIXZD010000448.1 GCA_027489895.1 Planctomycetaceae bacterium | reverse complement strand
ATCGCGCGGTCGTTGGCGGGACTGTGATCGGCGTGGGACTGCACAAGGCTCGGTCGTGGTCCGGTCGTCTGTTCGTTCACGCCTGCTGCGGCAGGGCCTCGTCTTACTGGCTTGGCTCGCGCTGGCGGTCGGCTGCGGAGGCCCTCCCTCGGACGCACCGGTTGTCGCCCCAGCCGACGGACCAGCCAACGCACCGGAGACGCGTTCTTCCTCGCGATCGGCCGCTTCGTCGACTGTCGATCCTGGTGCTGCCAATGCCGCGCGGTCCCTAGACCAACCGCCAACCCCTGTGGCGATCCGTCTGGCCGACCGGGCGGTGGAACTGGGAGTCGACTTCACCGCCCGGAATGGGGAAGAGGCCAATCGGTACGCGATTGTCGAAAGCCTGGGGACGGGCGTTGCGCTGCGGGACTTTGATGGCGATGGCCTGCTCGACGTGTGGTGTCCGGGGGGCGGGCGGTTCGATGCTCAGGGCGACCCGGTGGGGTTGGATTGCGGGTTGTTCCGCCGCGTCGGTTCGCACTATGACCGCGTGACCGGGATCCAGGCCCCGCCCGCACCCGCTTATCTGTCGCATGCGGCCGGTGGGGTCGATCTCGATGGTGACGGGTTCTGCGATTTGGTGCGTACGGGATATGGCGGGGCGGAATGGCTGGTCAATTGTGGCGATGGCACTTTTGTCGTCCGAGACCTTGTCGAACCGGGGCCCTCTGGCCACAACGGGGCCGGACCAGATGGGCCGGGGTGGGTCACCTCGGTCGCGTGGTGCGATCTCGACGACGATGGCGATCTCGATCTCTACCTTGCCCGGTATGTCGACTGGAGCAAAAGCAACGATCCCGAATGTCGCCAGAACGGCCGGCGGGATGTTTGCCCTCCCGGCCGGTTTGGCCCGCTCGATGACCTGCTGCTGGTCAGCCAGGGGACCGGCTCGTTCGAACGGGCTGGTCCCGAATGGGGACTGGTGTCCGGGGGAAAAGGCCTGGGTGTGGTGGCCGGAGACGTCAACCTCGATGCCGCCCCGGATCTCTACATCGCCAACGACACGACCGAGAATTTTCTGTATCTCAATGAGCGGCCGGTGGCTCCGGGTGATTCTCACCGGTTGCGAGAGGTCGGGCTGGTGAGCGGGACGGCGTATGGGGAGCGGAGCGACGCCGAGGGCAGCATGGGCGTGGACCTCGGCGATGTGGATGGCGATGGCCGACTGGACCTGTGGGTCTCGAATTTCGAGGACCAGTTTTTCGCGCTGTATCGCGGGGTGGGGCCGGGCCTGTTTCAGTACGCCAGTGGACCGGCCGGGGTGATGGCGGTGGGGCGGGCGAATGTGGGGTTTGGAACGGTCCTGGGCGATCTCGATCTGGATGGCGACCTCGATGCGTTTGCCACGAATGGGCATGTCCTCAGACAGCCTGCGAACTCCCCGCTGGCGCAGCCGCCGCTGTTGTTCCTGAATGACGGACGGGGCCAGTTTCGAGACGTGGCCGGTCAGACGGGCGACTACGGCGCGACGGGACACCGCGGCCGGGGCGCCGCCCTGGGTGACCTCGACGCCGATGGCGACCTGGATTTGGCCGTCACGCATCTCAACGAACCGGTCGCCCTCCTGATGAACGAGACGCCCCGACCCGCCGCATGGCTGCATGTCACGCTGGTGGGGACGACGGCGTCGCGGGAACCGGTGGGGGGGCGCCTGGAGATCGAGCAGGCGGGCCGGACGCTGGTTTTGCCCGTGAAGGGTGGGGGGAGTTATCTGTCGACAAACGAATCGGCCCTGGTGTGTGGATTGGTCGGGAGTGAGGGACACGTTGCGGGGCGGGTGATCTGGCCGGGCGGGAGGACGCAGTCGGTGAGGCTGCCGGTCAGCGAGCGGGTCCTGCTGATTGAGGGACGGGAAGAGCCGGTCCGTCTGCCCCCCGGACTGTCGCCTGTGGCTGGAGCGATGACGGCTGGCTCGCTCATGCAGCGGCCATTGAAGCAGGAGTCGGCTCGATGATCGTGCGAGTTGTTGCTGGTCCGACGCGACTGGCGCACCCGAGTCTGCTCGCGGCTGGTATGGCGGCCGTGCTGGCGTGGCACTTGGGTTGCGATTCGCCGCCGGGGCCGTCCGGGACGGATTCGTCGACAGCGTCGAGTCAGTCCGCGGAGAGTACCGGCGACGCGGCGCAGCACGCGTTTCGATTTCGTGATGTTGCTCAGGAGCGGGGCCTTGTCTGGACCACGACGACGGCACCCCTGGGACAGTATCGGCTGCCCGAGATCATTGGGGGCGGCGTCGGGCTGGTGGATGTCGACAACGACAACGATCTGGATGTGGTTCTCGTGCCGATCGGCACGGCCGGCGACTCGCCGCTGCGCGTCGCCCTGTTTCGGCAGGAGGCGAGCGGGCGGTTCCGCGACATCAGCGCGGAGGCCGGGCTGGTGATTGACGGGGCTGGGATGGGCGTCGCGGCGGGCGATGTGAACAACGACGGGCGGGTTGACCTCTACATTTCGAGCACGGGCCGGGACCGGCTGTTTCTCGATCAGGGGGAAGGTCGGTTCGTCGATTGCACCGAAGTCGCGCAGTTGGGAAATCCGGAGTGGGGCGTCTCGACGGCGTTTGTTGATTACGACCGCGATGGCTGGCTCGATCTGGTCGTCGTCAACTATGTCGATGACCAGGCGCGGGTCTGCGCGGGGCTGGCCGGTGGTTCACCCGATTACTGCAGCCCGCTGTTGTTTCCGGGAACGGCGATCCGGCTGTATCGCAACGAGACCACGGTGCCCGGCACGCTCGAACCCCGGTTTCGCGATGTCTCCTTGTCGAGTGGTGTCGGAGAAAAACAGGCGGCGGGATTGGGTCTGCTGGCGACCGATCTCACCGAGGATGGTCTCGCCGATCTCTACATCGCCAACGATCAGACCGCCAACCACTTCTATGTTGGCCAGGCGGAGGGCCGGTTTCTGGAAGATGCCGTGGCGAGCGGCTGTGCCGTCGACCAGTTTGGAAGGCCCCAGGCGAGCATGGGCGCTGCCTGTGGGGATCTCGATCGCGATGGTCGGCTGGATCTCGTCCTCACGCATCTGGATGGCGAGTACCACACCCAGTACCGCGGGATGGGGGGCGGGCTGTTTGACGATGTGTCGCCAGACACAGGCCTTGCGGCACTCAGTATTCCCTACACGGGCTTCGGGGTGACGCTCTCGGATTTTGATCTCGATGGAGACCTTGATCTGGCGGCGGCCCAGGGACGCGTACGGCGGGGCGAGGGCCTGCTTCCCGACGCAACCGACTTCTGGGCGCCGTATCGACAGCCGCAGTTTCTGGCGCGGAATGAACGGGGGACCTGGCAGGCCGTTCCCGAACCGAATGGTTTGACCGAGCGCCGCGCGGTCGGGCGGGGGCTGGCGGCGGGAGACATCGACAACGATGGCGATGTCGATCTGCTCGTCGCCTTCACGGGGGAACAGGTGGGCCTGTACCTGAATGAGTCACCTCGACTGGGGCACTGGGTGCGGGTGCGAGTGACCGATTCCCAAAGGGGGGGACGCGACGCGATTGGTGCCGTGGTGAGGCTCCAGGCGGGCAGCGAACAATGGACAGCGCACGTGCTGCCTGGCCAGAGTTATCTGTCGACGGGGGATGCGCGGGTGCATGTGGGCGTGGGAAGCCGGACGAGGATTGATGCGATCGAAGTGCGGTGGCCGGACGGTACGACCCAGCGCTTTCCGGGAGGACCCGTGGATCGGCAGTATGACCTCATCCGCACACCCTGATCCCGGGCAGACCGCGTCTGGGCACCCCGCTCCTACAGCCGAGCCACCGTCGTCGTGCATGCTCCGGGCGCGCCAGCCGAAGCGCTGGTTGGCGTGGGGTCTGTGGGTCAGCGTTGGCAGCGTGGGACTTGCCGGAGGAGTGCTGTTGTGGCGGATGTCGCGGCCCCCGGTGCTGCCCGCGGCGGTTGATCCGGCGATCCCCTATGCGGCGGTCCGGGCGGCGCTGGAGACCGCGCGGGCCGAGGTGCTGGCCGCCCCGAATTCCGCGGAGGCCTGGGGTCACCTGGGGATGGTGCAGTCGGCCCATGAGCTGGTCGACGCGGCGCGGGTCAGTTGGCGGCGGGCGTGTGAACTCGATCCGGAGGATTTTCGCTGGCCCTATCTTCTGGGGTGTTCGTATCCCGCAGGAGACGAGCGCGTCGCGCTGCCGTTGATCGCGCGGGCCGCGAGTCTGGGGCCGGGCCAGGAAGCGATTCAGTGCCGCTGGGCCGAGTTGCAGTTGGCGGGGGGCGAACGGCAGCCCGCGATCAAGACTCTGGAAACGTGGGTCGCGCGAGAACCCGATTCAGGGCGGGGCTGGTTGCGGCTGGCGCAGGCCCGTGCCAGCGAGGGAGACTGGCCCCGCGCCCGCGACGCGCTGCAACGGGCGCTGGCCGCGGCTCCCGACCGGAGTGAGGTTCGCGACGAGGCAGCGCGCATTGGCCGGCGCACCGGGCAACCCCTGGCCCTGCCTGAACTGCGCGGCCCGGCCATTGCCGGCTGGCCCGACCCGCTGCGCGAAGCGGTTCGCGCGCAACGGCAAGACCCCTTCTGGCGGCTGGAGCTTGGTCTGGCGGCAGAGAAACGCGGTGACCTCAACGCGGCTCGGGCGGTGTTCGCCCGTCTCGTCGAAGAACATCCCGATGAACCACTGTTCGCGGTGGCGCACGTGCGGCGCCTGCTGGCCGATCACGACCTTCCAGCGGCTCGGACCGCTCTGGCCCAGGCCCTGCTGGTCGCACCCGGACATCCCGAGATGCTCGCCCTGAGAGGGACGCTGGCACTTCTTGACGAAGACTGGCCGGCCGCGATCGCCGACTATCGCGCGGCTCTGGCCGCCGAGCCGGATCGCGTCGCCACCCGACAAGACCTCGCCTTTGCGCTCGAACAAACCGGGGCCGTGGACGAGTCACTGGCGGAGTATACGCTCGTCATTCGAGACGACCCGGCGGCGTCGGTCGCACGGCTGCGCGGTGCGAAATTGCTGCTCGCCCGCGGCGCGACGGAACAGGCGCGAGCCTGGCTCGCAGAGATTCCCGAAACGGCCCCCGAAGCGAAGGCCGCCCGACAATTGCTCGGACCGTCAAACCGACGTGAACACAAGTGAAACCAGGCGAGCCGAACCCTCACAGGGTCGGCTCGCCTGAGCTTTGAAACACGACTTCTTCTCTCAGACAGCGTCTTGACGACGTTACGGCAGCGGCACGGTCTTGAGTGTCGCCACGCCGTCTTTCTGCACGATGACAACCGCCTGGGCTTCGGTCAGTTTGTCGAGCTGGGTCGTCCCTTCCAGCGCGGCGATGGTCTCGAACGATTGACCGGCCGTGCCACCCCCGGGAACGGGAGTGGTCAGTCCATTCTCGCGACCAATCTCCTTGGTGCCGACTTTCATGACGCCCCGATTGTTGTTGGCCACCAACAGATACCGTTCGCCGGCCTGCTCATAAGTGACCATGTCGAGAGGGGTGTTGCGATTGCCCAGTTCAGCGACGGTCGTCCCCTTCGTCCGCGAACCAGGACGCAACCCTTCGACTTCAAACCGCACGAGCGGCGTGCAGGTGAAGCCCGCCAGCAACGTCGCTTCGCCGTTGATGGTCATCGGCACGAACGTGCGAATGGCGGCGTAGTCTTCGCTCTTGCCATGCGCGGCGTGATAGATTTCGACGTTCGTGCCGGCCGGGGTGTCGGCGAACGGGAACGCGTACTGGAGCACGGCCGAGGGGGCCGCTCCATTGGTCATCCCCGCCACGAGCAGTCGGCCGTCGACGAAGGCCATGTCGGTGATTGCTTCGCCGCGGCGATTGCGGGCGCGGGGGCCTTCGCCCACGACTTTGTCTTCCGGGGGATTGGGCAGCGTCGCCTT
>JAIXZD010000079.1 GCA_027489895.1 Planctomycetaceae bacterium | reverse complement strand
TGGAGGACGGGGATGGCTCGATGATGTGAGGCGGTCCGTGCGGTGGGGGATGCAGGTATTGTTGATGATACTTGGGCGCGGGCGTGGTGCTCGGCGCCGGGGGCGCTGGCGCAGCGGAGGCAGGCGGCGACGGCGGGCAGGGACGGGTCGTGGCTGGCGGGCTCTTGACGAGGAGTGGCCATGACCCGCGAGCACTCCCACGACGCCTACGAAGTGATTGTGATTCGCCGTCGTGATGCAAGGCGTCTGGGTCCAAGGGAGAAGCGTGAGCTCGCGGCCAAGGCCGTGTGTCCCCAGTGCGGGCATCGAGATGTTGGGGTGTCGCTGTGCGATGACCATCGTCGGTCCGGTGCCGCCATGAGCGCGGGGGAATCCTCTGGAGCGGGGTGGGATCTGTTGCGGATCGCGGGGGTGTGCTGGTTGTTGACGCAGCCGATTGTCCTACTGGGGCTGAGCCTAGTGATGGGGTGGTATGTGATCACCGCGACCCGCGAGGTCGTGGATGACGAACTCGGCCGCTGACGGGTTTGGACTTGCGTGTGCCGCTCTTCACTGCCCCGGTGGGCGCGGAACGTGGATTGATGGTCGAGTCTCCGCACTACCCACGTTGAGCCTGTCGCAACCCGACGCCTGAGGCAGGTCGCACTCCTGTGGGTGACCACTCTGAACGAACATCTGCGACACCTGGCCGTGCCCTTTGGACGTGATCCGCTCGGCCTTCTGCCGCAGGCAGATCAGTCATTGCCCGCGTCGGCCTGCCGCACCTCGTCGGCATTTGATTTTCACCTTTTGCTACAAGGAGCTTTTCGTGTCACACCTCGTGATGATTGAGACGCAGGTCCGGGATCCGGCGGCCATTCGGCTGGCCTGTACGCGGCTGGAACTGCCAGCACCGGTCCATGGGACCGCCCGGCTGTTTCAGGACGAAGCGACCGGCTGGCAGGTCCGGTTACCGGCGTGGCGGTACCCCGTCGTTTGCGAGACCGACTCGGGGCGGCTGCGGTACGACAACTTCGAGGGCCGCTGGGGTGATCCCATGCGGCTCTCTGCGTTTCTGCAGCGGTATGCCGTCGAAAAGACTCGGCTGGAAGCCCGCCGCGCTGGCCAGTCGGTGATCGAACAGCCGCTGGCTGACGGATCGATTCGTCTCACCCTTGCCGCAGGAGCCGCCTGAGCTATGCCACAATCTGAAGGACCCCGGATTGAGGTGACGGTGTCGCCCGCCGGCGAGATCCGGATCGAGACTCGCGGGTTTCAGGGGCAGGCCTGCCGAAACGCGGATGCGTTTCTGAGGTCGGCCTTGGGGTTGGTCCGCAGTGATCAGCCGACCGCCGAAGCGTATGCCGTGTCCGTATTGGCCCCCAACCTGTTCGAAAGGCCGCCGGGCTGACCGACTGGCAACGGATTTCAACCACTTTTCGCCCCAGTCGGTGGGAGGCGGCCTCTCACGAGGTCCGCCCCCCCGGCCGGGGCTTTTTCGTTTCGGGAGATTGCTTGATGGCACTGTTCACCCCTTCCACATTGACCGTTCAACTCGCCGAGCACATTCGGGCCGCGTTCAGCGGGCTGTATGTTTTGACGCACGAACCGGACGAGGCGCTGGCCGAGATCCGCAGGCTCTGTATCGACGAACGCTGGAACCTCGCGACCTGGGATGTGTTGTCGGGACTGAGTGTCGCGAGCGGGCCTTCGACCGCGCTCGGCGATCCGCTGGCCGCCGTGAACGCCCTGGCGGGGATGGCCGGTCCCGACGAGACCACGCTGCTAGTCCTGCGTAATTTCCACCGCTACGTCGGCGGCGCGGAAGTGATCCAGGCGCTCGAGCAGCAACTCGTCCTCGGCCAGTCGCTAAGGACGTTCGTCGTCATCCTCGCTCCAATTGTTCAGCTGCCGGTCGAACTCGAAAAGCGGTTCGTCCTGCTCGACCATCCGCTGCCGACGCGCGAACAGATCCAGCAGATCGCGTCGCAGCTCGTCCCGATCCGGGATTTTCCACACGGGGCTGAACTCGACCGGCTGCTCGATGCCGCCGCCGGGCTGACCCGGATCGAAGCCGAAAATGCCCTGGCGCTGAGCCTGGTCCGCACCGACCGCCTCGATCCGGCCACGCTCTGGGAGCTCAAGGCCCAGGCGCTCCGCAAGCAGGGGCTGCTCTCGCTCTACCGGGGCGGCGAACGACTCGACGAACTGGGTGGACTGACCGCCCTCAAGGCGTTCTGCCTGCGGGCGCTCGGTTCAACCCGCCGCGCTGCGGGGATCCTGCCCCGCGGCGTCCTGCTGCTGGGCGTCCCCGGCACCGGCAAGTCGGCGCTTGCCAAGGCGCTCGGTCAGGAGACCGGCCGCCCCACCGTCATCCTCGATGTCGGCGCGCTGATGGGCAGTCTCGTTGGTCAGTCCGAAGAGAGAACGCGGGCCGCCCTCCGTTCGATCGATGCGCTCGCACCCTGCGTCTGCGTCATCGACGAGGTCGAAAAGGCGTTCGCTGGGACCGGTGGAGCGCAGGACAGCGGCGTGACCACCCGGATGTTCGGGACGTTTCTGTCGTGGCTCAGCGATCACGACAGCGATGTGTTCGTCGTCTGCTCGGCGAACGACATCTCGCGGCTGCCGCCCGAGTTCACGCGGGCCGAGCGGTTCGATGGGACGTTTTTCCTGGATCTGCCCAGCCCCGAGCAGAAAGCGGCGATCTGGCAGCAGTACGTAACCCGGTTCCAGCTCGATCCTGATCAGCGGCGTCCCAGTGACGACCTCTGGACCGGGGCCGAGGTCCGCGCCTGCGGCCGACTGGCGGCGCTACTTGATCTGCCGCTCGTCGAAGCGGCCCGGCACATCGTGCCGGTTGCCGCCACAGCGGCCGAATCCGTCGACCGGCTCCGCCAATGGGCGTCCGGTCGCTGCCTCAGCACCGAAGTGGCGGGTTTTTTCTCGTCGCAGGCTGCCCCGGCGTCCTCACGTCGCCGGGTTGCCCGCGACTCCTTTCGGAACTGAGTGGTTTTACTCCCCACCAACCACGTTTGACTGGAAAGGGTTCTTCATGACCACTTCCCTCGCGGTGACGATCGTCATCCGCAACGGACTCGTCCACGCCGTCTATGCCAACGACACCGATCTCGATCTTGTCGTCGTCGATTGGGACGTTCTCCCCGACGATCCCCACGCCATTTCGATCCACGCCAACGGACACACGCTCACCGGCGTGATCTCGCGCCCGAACGTCGAGTCCTACACCGGGTTCGAACAGTCCCACGAGGGCCGACTGCTGGGCGCGGCTGCCGCCCCGTTGCCCGCCCCAAAACCATTCGCACCAGCTCCGGTACGGCCACTTCCTCCCGAGCTGACACCCCGTCAGATCACCACCCTCGTCACCGCCCTCCGCTGGTGGCAGGAAACCACCGACGACGTCGACGGACACAACGAGCCCCCGACCTCCTCCCAACCCCTCCCCCATGCCGACATCGACACCCTCTGCCACCTTCTCGCGGGGCCGGGGTAGGACCCCGGACCCCAGCTCGAGCTACCGCTCGGAGAGGCGAATAGCCGCTCCCGTTGGTCGCTTTGCTGGGTGGGCCGTTCCGCGTGGGAAAAGACCTTTCACCCATCACTCTTCTCACTTTCCACAGGAGTCTCCATGTCCACTGTCCTTGATGCTCCCCCCTCCGCTCCGTCCGAGCGGTTGCAGGCGACGATGACAGCCGTCCGGCTGTCGTTCACCTGGTTCGGCACCCGCAAGACGCTCTCGCAGGAACAGAAAGCCGAAGCCGCCGATGCGTTCGGAGCGGACGGTCCGTTCCTCTCAGCCGGCAAAAAACTGCTCGATACCCGGAATCCCCGGTTTCGGCTGGTGACCTCCGTCCGATCTCAGGCAATCTCCTATTGGAAATCGGTCAGCCTGCCCTATCCCGAACCCGGCCTGCGACTGCTTCCCCACGCGGGAATTCAGCCGTTCGCAGACCGGATGACCCACTACCGCGAGAACCTGCGGCAGGCGGTCCGTGTGCTCGAATCATCGCTGCCTGAGCTGCGCGCCCAGGCCCGCGAACGCCTGGGGCGGCTGTACAACCCGGCCGACTACCCCGAGTCGCTCACGGGTGAGTTCGACCTGACGTGGGAGTTCCCGTCGATCGAACCGCCCGACTACCTCAAGCAACTGGCCCCGGAACTTTACGAACGGGAGTGCCAGCGCGTGCGAGGCCGGTTTGAAGAGGCGGTGGCACTGGCCGAACAGGCGTTTCTGGAAGAGTTTGCCAAGCTGGTCACCCATCTGACCGAACGGCTGTCGGGCGACGACGATGGTCAGCCCAAGGTGTTTCGCGACTCGGCCGTCGAGAACCTGCGGGGGTTCTTTGACCGGTTCCGACAGCTCAACGTTCGCTCGAACGACCAGCTCGAAACCCTTGTCCAGCAGACGCAGGACATTTTGGAAGGCAACCCGGCTCGGGCGCTGCGGCAACACGACACGCTGCGCGAGCGCGTTGCCCGGCGGCTGACGGGCGTGCAGGCCGCTCTCGACGGAATGCTGGTGGATCGCCCCCGGCGGTCGATCCTGCGGCCCGGGCGCGTCACGGAAGGAGGGTAAGGCCGTGGTTGTTGTTGTGACCCCCGAGGGGATTGTCCGAACGCTGTATCACGAGGAGTGGGCTCTGGCGGCGCTGGGGTTACTCCACATCGAACGGGCCAGCCATGTGGAGCCAACACCTGAAGGCCAGTGGCGGGCACAGATAATTGATGGGCCGGTACTCGGGCCGTTCCCCACACGGAGTGAGGCGCTTGCGGCCGAGGTCGACTGGCTGTCGCGCGAACGTCTGTCGTTTCCATCCCAGGCAAGGAGTACCAATGGGCGTCGTGAAGAGTGCGGATCGGGCTCTGTGGGAGACCTGTCTCGCATCGCGGATCCAGCGGCGGATCAATGATCTGTCTCGGGAACATGCCGAGTCGTTCGATGAGGTTCGCCATCGGGCCCGCGAGCAGGCCGTCGCGGAGTTGGGCCTGACCGAGCTGGAGACGGCCGAGCGACAGCTGCACGACGAGCGGTTCGCCGTCGAACGGCGGCAGCGACAACTCGAACGGGCCCAGTTGGCCGTGTTGCGACGGTGTGCCGCCGAAGAGGTTCCGGACGCCGACCTCGCCCTGGCGCGCTCTTCCGTCGCGCTCGCGATCAACGCGCGGATCGAACTCTGCGAACCGCCGTTGCTCGCGGAGAGTTCCGCGGGGCGGGAGTTACTCGAACTCGAAGAAGAGCGCGAGCGTGTGCTGGAGACGGTCC
>JAIXZD010000556.1 GCA_027489895.1 Planctomycetaceae bacterium | reverse complement strand
GGCCAGGCAGAGCCGAGGCTGCGCGGCTGCACGTGTTGGGGGCACGGACGAGCGTCATCGGGACCCCTCCCGTGCCGTACTGCACGATGATCTGACACGAGCCTGTCGCCCCGGCCACCTGAAGATGCCGATCGATGGCCGCCCGCAGGGTTCCATTGGAGACCATCGTCGCCAGGTTCGCTGTGGTTCCCGCTTCCGAGGCCAGTTTCGCCCCGAGGCGACTGGCGAACGCCACCTGCTTGATCGCCGCGAAGATCAGGCCGAATTCAATCACCGCCAGCAGCAGGATCACCAGAATCGGGACCGAAACCAGCAGCTCGACCGCAATCGCTCCACGACGGCCCAGCGACCTACCAGCGGGTGAACGGGGCCGGACAACCCGGCCCCTCTCCATCGGAATGCAAACACGCAGGCGCGTAGCCGCGCCAAAGCAGTGCAAAGGGCGCGGGGAACGGACATCGTCTCGGCTGAAAACCATAGTGACGGACCGAGAATGCAAAGGCCGCGCCCGGGCCAACGCCTCTCCCCTCACGTCGAGCGGAACGGCAGAGCGTCTGTATCGCCCGTAGCGATTGTATCGAACAGTGCTCGACCGACTCGCGTTTGGCCGTCCCTCCCGAGGGCGTTGCGTCGCGCCATGGCATCATCACTGCATTCACCAGCGGAACTCGGGAGTGGTGCGCCGCGAGGAGCGGTCATTTGCGCCGATTATCGAGGGCGATGGAAGTTCGGCGAAACGGAGCGCTAACGAGGTCCGCACCGTCGGGTAGCGCTCTGAGTCTGGTTGTTAACAGCCGGAGGGAACGGCCACGGGCAGTTGATCCGTACTGGGCGGACTCGTCTCGTTTGTGACGACGATCTGTGGTTGAGACGAGACGAGTTGCTTTTGGGGCGGAGTGGCGAGGAGAGATCGGATGAGGAACAGGTTGATCCGGACGAACGCCCGTCAACCGGGGCCTGCGAGACGCGGCGTCGTCCTGATGGAGATGCTGATCGTCCTGCCTGCCCTGTTTGTCGGAACCCTCGCGATCTTTGAGTTCGCGCTGCTCGGGGTCGCGCTGCAACTGGTCGTCACGGCCGCGACGGAAGGCGCCCGCACTGCGGCGCTCGTGGGAGCGACCACAGCCGATGTCGAAGATCGGATCGCGCTGGTGCTCAATGTTCAGGGGATTCTGCTCGTCGCGGGCGAAGCGGGAGCACAGGTCGACTACAACGGCTCGTCGACGCAGTTCGGCGATGCCACGATTGTCACCGCTCCCCGCGTGACTGGCCCCAGCCCGAATGCCGGCGAGACACGCGTGACCGTCTGCGTGCCCGCGCTCATCCTCAACAATCGTCCGGTTCCCAACTGGCTGGCCGCGTTTGGATTGGACCTTTCCACCCGAGTCATTCACTACACCGCGCTGACCGTGCTCGAATAGTGGCGTCCGCGCAACAAGTCCGTGGTCGACAATCTGCGGCCCGATCACTCCTCTCGATCACCCCAACTCCCATGCCCGGCGACACCCTCGAACCTCTGTACCGCGACATGCTGCTCTGGTCGCTCGCCTTCGCGGCATTGAGCGGGCTGGTGCTCGCCCTGCCCACGGTCATCCGCCGCCTGAGCCGTAGGGTGGGCACTGCCCACCAGCGCTAACCCGCCCGGCCCGCCTGAAATCTCCTGGATCGCAATCCGACGCTGCCAATCAACGTCTTCCAAAGCACCTGGAATCAACATCGATGGAAGCCGGGGGCGTACCGTCTGGTGATCGATTGCCGGTGAGCATCGGTGGGCAGTGCCCACCCTACGCTGGCTTCAGGCCGCGAAACACACGTCGCCGAAGCGTGTTGTCGGTTGATGAGAACTCTTCCGTCGCCGGCGTGCCGCGCAGTGCCTGGGCGAGCATTTGCAGCTTCGCATCGAGGTTGTCGGCCGAATGGACGATCTGGGCCTCCAGCGTCGCTGGTGCGATGGGCGAGCCGTACTCCGGCAGGTCATGATGCGAGACGATTATGTGTTCCAGACGGAGCAGCATCTCGGCCGGAAACCCGTCGATCTCGCGAGCGGTATCCCGAAGCAGATCGCGCCCCAGCAGAATATGCCCAATCAACTGGCCAGCCGCGGTGTAGGTCGTCCCGGCGGGTGTCGTCCGCAGTTCGACCAGTTTGCCAATGTCGTGCAGAATCGCCCCGGCCACGACCAGTTCCACCGACAGTGGCGGTTGCAGATCGGAATAGACCGCGTGGTATTTCTCGGCGAGAAACAGGCAGGTCTTGGTCATCGAGACGACATGCTCGAGCCAGCCTCCCACGTAAGCATGGTGGGCGCGGGCCGCGGCCGAATGGACCCGCAGTTCTGCCTCGCGCGAGGCGAGCAGCCGATTCATTAGCTCGACCAGGGGCGGGCTGGTCACCTTCGTGGCGACGATCGACTGCAATTCGTTCCAGAGCGTGTCGATGTCGAAGGGCGTGCGGGGCGCGAACTGCCAGGGGTCGAACCCCTGCTCGCGGTCGGCCTCCTGCAGTTCCCGCCAGCGGTCGAGGTCCAGTTGTAGGCCATACTGATTCTGGGTGACCGTGACGCGCACCTTATAGATGTCGCCCTCAGCCCAGCGGGTATCACAGTCGTTGAACCAGGTCGAGTCGCGCCAGACCATGAGCGTGGCCGAACGGTCGGCATCGCGAAACTGGCAGCGGTAGTAGGGCTTGCCGTCGCGCGTCGTGGCCTTGTCGCGGGAAGCGAGCAGCACGAAACAGTCGGCCTGAGTCTCGGGCGGAATCTCCGAGAATTTCAGCAGCTTCGCCTCAAACGCAGCCAGCTTTTTCTGAGTGGACGCCATGGCACGCCATCCCCTTGTGAATCGACCAGCTGTCCAGCTCAGAACGAACGATCCCTCAGCCCGTTCAAACTACCCGGCCGCGAGTCGAAAATCTTCCCGACGGGGTCGGTTCCTCATCGAGGGGCGCAGTCACCGATGTCTGCGGATCTGTCGTAATCGGGGGGAGCCGGAAGCTTAAGCGCCTGGAGACCGAGCGATTCCCGCCCGCGCCTGACCCACGCAACAATCCAAAACAACGACAGGTCGGTCGACAGGTACGTCGGCGTCAATTCACACGATCCCGGCTCGGACCGCGTTCCGGTTCTTTACAGCCCTGAGTCTGTCCTCCATAATTGAGGATCAACGTTTGTTGTTGGGAAGGGGCGATCCGCAGCACCCTCCCGGCCGCAACGTGACCTCGATTCGGGAGTGGCCGGTATGCCGTGGTCCAAGGTTGCGACTTGCAGTGCGCTGTTGCTTGCGCTGTTCCTCAATGTGGGTGCGGCGAGCGCTCAAGCCGCCGATGAACCCGCTCCTTCTCCGGCCAAAGTCAGTTTCTACCGGCAGGTTCGCCCCCTTCTGCAGCGGCACTGTTCGGGCTGTCATCAACCCGCCAAAGCCGGGGGGAACTTCATCCTCACCGCGCACGCCCTGTTGATGAAGGGCGGCGAGGGTGGCCCGGCCGTGGTCGCCGGGAAAGTGGAAGAAGGCACGCTGCTGGAAAACATCCAGGGCGAAAAACCGCTGATGCCCCCGAAGGGCACGCCGCTTTCCAAAGACCAGGTCGATCTGATCTCCCGCTGGATTGTCGAAGGGGCAGCCGACGACACGCCCACGGGACTGACCGACGCGATCACCGCCGAGAATCCGCCGGTGTACACCGCTCCGCCCGTCATCACCGGTCTGGCGATTTCGCCCGATTCGTCGCTCGTCGCCGTGACGGGCTACCACGAACTGCTGGTCCACAAGGCCGATGGATCGGGGCTGGCGGCCCGCCTGGTCGGGCGTGCCCAGCGGCTCACCTCCGTCGCCTTCTCGCCTGATGGCAAACTGCTGGCAGCCACCGGTGGCAACCCGGCCCTGTTCGGTGAAGTCCAGTTCTGGAGCATCCCCGAGTTCAAGTTGGTTCGGACGTTCACCGCCACGAACGACACCGTGTTCGGCGGTCGGTTCAGCGACGATGGCGCCCTGTTCGCGTTTGGCGGGGCCGATAACAGTGCCCGCATCGTCCGCGTGGCCGATGGTGAACAGGCCCTCAAGTTCGATGCCCATGCCGACTGGGTGACGGGCACCGCCTTCTCCAAAGACTCCAAGAACATGATCACGATCAGCCGGGACCGGACGGTCAAGCTGAGTGTCGTCGAGTCGGGCCAGTTCATCGACAACATCACCAGCATCACGCCCGGCGCGCTGCGTGGTGGCCTGCTGTCGATTCGTCGGCATCCGCAGAAAGACGAATTCCTCGTAGGGGGCGCGGATGGCGAACCGAAGCTCTACAAGATGATCCGCACGCAGGCCCGCGTGATCGGCGACGACTTCAACCGGCTGGCGTCCTACCAGGCACTGCCGGGGCGCGTCTTCGCACTCGACTTCAATGCCGATGGTTCGCGGTTCGTCGCGGTCTCCAGCACCAGCGACAAGGGATTCGCCCGCATCTACGAGACGGCCACCTCGGCCCCCAAGTTTGAACTGACCGGTGCGACCCGCGGCCTGTTCGCCGGAGCCTACGCCCCCGACGGCAAGTTCGTCGCCACGGCCGGGTTCGATGGCACCGTCCGTCTGTACAACACGGAAACCGGCCAACTGCTGCGGGAATTCGTGCCCGTCACGATTTCCCCCGCAGTGGCCACGAAGTAACACCGCCTCGGAATTCGACTCTGCGATCCTCAGGCCGCAGACTCTCGCGAATCTTGCAGAAAGAGCCTCGTCATGCGACTGACGCACTATATCTTGGCGGTCTGTCTCGTCTCGCTTCTGGCCCCACTGGCTCGGGCTGAAGCACCCGCCGCCGAAACGCCGCAGGTGGCGGAACTGGTCACGCTGCCAGCCACGCTCGAACTGAAGGGCGTTCGCGATAGCCGTCGCCTGCTCGTCTTGGGGAAAACCGCTGCGGGCGACCTCATCGATCTGACCGCCTCGGCGACCGTCAAGCCGACCGACGCGATCGCCACGCTTGACGCGGATGGGTACGTGACCCCCGTGGCCGTGGGGAATGGGCAGGTGACCGTGTCCGCCGCGGGGCGGACGATCGAAGTGCCGCTCGTCGTGGCCGATGTGACGCCAACACTTGTCAGTTACACCCGCGAAGTGACGCCCGTCATGAGCAAGGCGGGCTGCAACGCGGGGACCTGTCACGGCGCGCAAGACGGCAAGGCCGGCTTCAAATTGTCTCTTCGCGGCTACGACACCCGCTTCGATTACGACGCGCTGGTCGACGAGCTGTCCGCTCGGCGGTTCGACCGGTCCAACCCCAGCCAGTCGCTGATGCTGCTGAAGCCGACCCAGGGTGTGCCGCACGTGGGCGGGTTCCTCTTCGACGAAGACTCGCGGTACTACAAGCTGCTGCACCAGTGGATCGCCGAAGGGGCGACGTTCGATACGGTGACCCGCGTCACCCGGATCGAAATGCTCCCCGTCAATCCAGTGCTCGACCGCGAAGGCCGCGAACTGGCCCAGATGGTGATCGCTCATTTCGATGATGGCACGTCGCGCGATGTGACCCGCGAAGCGGTCTACAGCAGCAGCGATTTCAACGTCGCCACGGTCGAGAACGCGGGCAAGCTGGCGGGAACGGTCAAGTCGGTCCGCCGCGGAGAAACGGCGATCCTCGTCCGCTACGAAGGCGCCTACGCTGTCAACACGATCACCGTTCTGGGCGACCGTTCGGGCTTCGCCTGGGAAGACAGCCCGGAGTTCAACTTCGTCGATACGCACGTCAACACGAAGCTGCGGAAGCTGAAGATTCAGGCGTCGGGCCTCTGTACTGATGCCGAGTTTCTGCGTCGGATCTCGCTCGATCTGACCGGCATGCCGCCCACGGCCGACCAGGCTCGCGCGTTCCTGGACGACCCCCGCGATTCGAAAACCAAGCGGGAAGCGAAGATCGACGAGCTGCTCGCTACCGAATCGTACGTCGACCATTGGACGCTGAAGTGGAGCGATCTCCTGCTGAGCAATCGCAAAACGCTGGGGGACAAGGGGGTCTGGTCGTTCCAGGACTGGATTCGTTCCTCGCTCTCCCGCAATGTCCCGTACAACCAGTTCGTGCGCGATCTGGTCACCGCCAACGGCAGCACGTTCGAGAACCCGGCCGCGAACTACTACCGTGCCTCGCGTGAACTCACCGTGACCCTCGAAAACATGACGCAGGTGTTCATCGGGACCCGCTTCAGTTGCGCGAAATGCCACGACCATCCCTTCGAACGCTGGACCCAAAACCAGTACTACCAGTTGGGGGCCTACTTCGCCGATGTCGGTCGCAAGCCGGGGGCGCGGGCCGGTGACGAGGTGGTCTATGCGCTGCGGTATCCGTCCGCTGTCGTCAACCCGCGCACGAATGTCGCCGCCCAGGCTGCGTTCCCCTTCACCCATCCGGGGTCTCAAGACAATCCGGCGATGGGATTGCGAACTCGGCTGGCTGACTGGCTCACGGCCCCACAAAACCCTTACTTCGCCACAACGGTCGTCAATCGTTACTGGAGCTACCTCAACGGTCGCGGGATTATCGACCCCGTGGACGACATCCGCAGCAGCAATCCGCCGTCCAACCCTGAGCTGCTCAAGGCGCTTGTCGATGACTTCGTCGCCAGCGGAATGGATCTGCGACACCTCTTGCGGACCATCGCCCGGTCGCACACTTACCAGCGCAGCTTTGAAACGAATCGCTGGAACGAAGACGACACGCAGAACTACTCCCATTTCGTCCCCCGCCGGTTGTCGGCCGAGCAGTTGTTCGATGCGATCATGGTGGCGACGCAAAGCCCTGTCACACTGCCTGGCGTTCCCGGTGACTTCCGCGCGACCCAATTGCCCGACCCGACGGTGAATGTCGAGTTCCTGGAGATGTTCGGCCGGGCACCGCGCGAAATTCCGTGTGAATGCGAGCGGTCGGTCGAAGTCAGCCTGGCCCAGACATTGACGCTCATCAACGGACCTACCGTGGCGGATGCGATCAAGCATCCCCAAGGACTGGCCACCCGGCTGGCCGCGTCGAACGCCGAACCGCAGGAGCTTACACGCGGTGTTTACCTGTCGGTCCTGGGGCGACAGCCGACGGAAGCCGAACTGCAGGCGGCCGACGAATACTTCAAAAACATCCCGACGAAAGCCGAAGCGGTGGAAGACCTGGTCTGGGCACTGCTCAATAGCCCCGCCTTCCTGTTCAACCGCTAAACGCCGTCATTTCCGAGGGATCCGGGTTCGCCATCGCGTTCCCAGCCGCTTGCCGCATCGGCAGAGCACGTGGAAAAACTGGGGTGGCCCGACCACCTTGTGGTCGGCGCACGCAGCGACAGGAAGCCGCGCCTTCGAAGCGCAACCACCAGAAACAGCCACCTCGGGCGGGATTTCTCCCCGTAAGACGGGGCACCAATCAAAAATCAGGTGCCGAGTCGGACGGCATGGGCTTCGTAGCCCCCACAACCCGGCACAGTTCGTCTTCCCCCGGCCTCGGGACTGAAAAATCCCCGTTGTCGTCCTTGGTTTTTCGCGGTTTTGCGTACAATTCGAGAACGATTTCCGGGGAACATCCATGAGTGCGATGAGTGGGCCACACCCGCAGGGTGGGGATGTGGCGTTGCCGACCGACAATTTGAACCGTTCAGCCGCGTCGGCCGCCGACTGGATTGGTTCCGGTTGGGCCGAGTGCGAGCGACCCGGCGTCGAACCGGTCCAAACGCGGACCGTTTCCGTCAGTCCACCGGGGTTCTGGACTCGTTTCTGGCGTGGCTCCGTGCTGGCCCAGTTGCGGCGCGTCTCGCGCGGTCGGCTAACGGTGACCGACGCCTGGGGCCGCGAGTCGGCCGGAGAGGTCACCGAATCCAGCCCTCTCGATGTCCACCTCCATGTGCAGCATCCGGAGTTCTACCGCCAGATCGCGCTGGGCGGCATCATCGGTGCGGCCGAGGCCTACATCGATGGTCATTGGACCTGCTCGAATCTGACCGACCTCGTCCGGCTGATCGTTCTGAATCGCGACATCTGGTCCGGACTCGATCGCGGGTGGGCCTCATGGACCGAGCCGCTGCGGAAAGCCGCCCACTTCTTACATCGCAATTCCCGGGGGCAGGCGCGGCGAAACATCGCCGCTCACTACGATCTGGGCAACGATTTTTTCCGGCTGTTTCTCGACGACACCATGATGTACTCGGCCGGGCTATTTCCCAGCCCAGAGGCCACGTTGCAAGACGCCTCGGTCGCCAAGCTCGATCGCATCTGCCAAAAGCTCGATCTTGGGCCGGGCGACCACCTGCTGGAAATCGGGACGGGCTGGGGCGGCTTTGCGATCCACGCGGCCGGTCGATACGGCTGCCGCGTCACGACGACCACCATCTCTCGCGCCCAGCATGAACTGGCGATCCGCCGGGTGGCCGAGGCGGGGCTGTCCGATCGCGTTGAGATTCTGTTTGAGGACTATCGCGACCTGCGGGGAACGTACGACAAGCTGGTCTCGATCGAGATGATCGAAGCGGTGGGACACCAGTGGTTTGATACCTACTTCGCCAAGTGCGCCAGCTTGCTGAAGCCCGACGGTCTGATGTTGCTGCAGGCGATCACCATTGCCGATCGCGATTACCCGACCTACGTCCGGTCGGTCGACTTCATCCAGAAGTACATCTTCCCCGGGGGCTGCCTGCCGAGCGTGGGGGCGATCTGCGATTCTCTCGCCCGCAAGACCGACCTGAACCTGTTCCATCTGGAAGACAAAGCGCCGCACTACGCCCGCACGCTCGCCTGCTGGCGCGACAACCTGTTCCGCAACAAGGCCGAGATTCAGTCGCTGGGGCCGCAGTACTCCGATGCATTTCTCAGGCTGTGGGAGTTTTACTTCTGCTACTGCGAGGGCGCGTTCCTCGAACGCAGTTGCGGCAGCGTGCAGATGCTGCTCACCAAACCCCACTGCCGCCGCCCCCCGCTCCTGGGCCAGTTCGCGTAAGCCACCAAGGCGCTGTAGCGGAAGCCGTGAGGCTTCCCCCGCGTCGACCGCTATTTGACGGCGAGCATGTCGCTATCCCGTAGCTGTAGACGCGATTGCACGTCTTGGGAACGCTCACGCGTTCCGCTACACCCGTCGGAAACGTCCTACCCGCGCCAGCGGGCCGAGATGAGCGGTGTCGACGCGATCCGCAGGTCGCCCGGGCCAGCCATTTCCCGCAAGATCGCACTGACGATGTGATGCTCCGAGGCGATTGGCCATAGGTGGCTCACCGCAGGCTGCGCGGCCGGAGGCTGTTCCGACCAGAGCTTGCGGAAGAACGCCTCCCGACCAATCCAAAACCGGTCATCCACAAGCGCGACCGAGCACGGTTTCAGCGCGAGGCCATAGTCACCCGGGTCAGACCGTCCCAGGCCTCGTCCGGGAATCACAATCTCGCCGTCGCTGGAAAACGCCGCCCCGCCACTCAGCACGAAGCCATCGCTGTCGAGCAGTCGCCCTGCAATCAGCGGAACCTGCGGGAATCGCTCGAACAGTTTGAGCGCCTCCCATGGCCAGCGATCCCCTTCAGGCACATAACCGGCCGAGCAGACGGCGACATACTCGGTATCGAAGTCGTACTTCATGAAGCCCGCGAAGTCGCTCCCGGTGGTCAGCGAGTGGACCCTGGGCCGATCTTTCCGGGGCAGGCCAAACTGGTCCGACAACTCATCGAGCGCCCGACCGATCTCCTCCCGCAGCGGCCCTGGGTCGGCCGCCGCCCCCACGAGCAGCACCGATTGGAACGGGTACCCCGTCGCGTGGACGAACCGCAGCAGGTCGGCACCGAGCGTCCGTTTGGGGCCGCTCGGTGGCATGAGATGGACTAGCGTCATCGACCCGGGGGCGACCCGTTTTCGGGAGACGTGATACTCCGGAGTACCGCGATTCACGGGGAACAGTTCGATTTCGAACAGTTCCGGCCGCGACAGCCGCTGCCGCTCCCGTTCCAGCAGCGCTTTTTGCGACGCCACCGCAGGCGAATCGACGGTGGTCTGGTCGGGAGTGCTGCCCCGGGCACGGTTGGTGTGCGATGCCGCGTGTTTCCGCCACAGATACGCCACTTCGGGAATATGGACCGGTGTCTGCCCCGCCGCTGCAAATCGGGTGATCGTGTCCCAGTCGTGGCAGTATTCGCAGCCCGCATCGGTATACAGCCCCAGTTTCAGGGCCAACTCCCGGCGGAACGCGGTCAGATGCCAGACGTAGGAACAGTCACTGTTGAGGATCGGGTCCCAGGCCGGACGGCGGAACGGGGCCTGAACCCGCCCGTCGATCAACAGCGCTTCATCGGTGTAGACAAACGCCGGATTGGCGTGCTGGGCCAGAGAATGCTGGACCAGTTGCAGGGCATCCGGAGTCAGCAGGTCATCGCTGTCGAGCGGGATCACATACTCGCCCGTCGCGGCCTCCAGGCAGACGCGCATCCCTCCAATGATGCCCAGGTTCGTCTCGCGGCGAATCACCCGGACGCGAACATCGGCGTCGACGAGGTCCAGCAGCCGGTTGAGCTCGGGGGAGAGCTCTCCATGGCCGAGAATGATCCACTCGAACCCCTGGAGCGACTGTTCCCGGACCGATTCGATCGTTTCCTCAAAAAACTCCGGGGGCGTTCCCGCATAGACGGTGGTCAACAGCGAGAACTGCCCTTCGCTGGGTGGCAGGTGATAGCGCGTCCTGCGCGCGGAGAGGCCGCGTTCATACGCGCGGTGGTCGGCCCCGTTCCAGGCGCGGACGCGGCGGGCCACGGCACCCGAACATCGGGACACAAACCGGCGGAGACGGGAACGCAGCGACACAGGCAGACTTCCGGCAGGGCAATTCGGGCGGGCAGGTGAAGTCTCCCGAAATCCCGTTGTGACGCCATTTCCCGGAGATGTCAACCAGCCTCACGCCGCTTCCGCTCAAGACCCGCGGACAGAGGCTGCCGACTTGCTGGCCCCGAATCGAGACCGGTACGATAGAGGTCTGGGAAAGACGGTGTGAACTCGGCCGATGGGGTGCGCGGTTCGCCGGAATGTCGTGGGCCGCGGCCGGAAGGCAGGGGTCGGGGAATCACCATGGGCGTGATGCGGTTTCTTGTGCGGCCGGTCGAGATGCTCGGCGACTGGCCAGAGAAACATCGCGCCTATATGAGCGGCATGGATCAGTTCGTCTGGCCGACACGCGTCGAGACCGAGGGCGAGTACCTCCTCCTCAAGCGAAACTCGTCCGATAGTGCCAAGCTGAATCTTCCGTGGACCATCCCCGGTTTCGGGGAACAGGTCGTCACCACGAGTTCTCTTCCCGAACGCGAGCAACCCTATCTGCTGCCGCTGGAACTGGCGCGGGGCAAGATTGTCCAGGTCCGCAATCAGGCCGCCGCGTGGCAGCAGTTGGGCATGCTGCTCACCTCCGACTACACCGAAGCAATGCGCGGTGCCTTTCGGCTGTTCGCCCAGGCCGCGTCGTCGCAGTCCCAGGTCGATGAGTCGGCCCGCCTGGCGCTCGAAGCCCTCACGGCCGCGTTTCGCGCCTCGGAACGCCTGTCGCGCGACTACACTACCCAGCGGCTGGAAAACCGTCACCGTCAGTATCCGCAACTCCCCACGGCGCTCGGCTGCCATCTCGGGTCTCAAATGCTTCCCGAGGCGTCGCGTGCTCCCTACCTCGAAGCCTTCAATGCCGCCGCGGTTCCCGTCGAGTGGCGCATCATTGAACCAATTGAAGGAAGCTACCACTGGGACGCTTACGACGAGCAGGTCCAGTGGGCGACGCAGCAGGGCCTGCTCGTGCGGGGCGGCCCACTGCTCGACTTCTCTCCCGATGGCCTCCCCAGTTGGCTCTGGCAGTGGGAGAACGATTACTGGAATCTCGAAAGCTTCGTCTGCGATTTCGTCGAAACAGCCGTCACCCGCTACCTCGGCCGGATACGTGCCTGGGAAATCGCCGCCCGAGCCAATACCGGGGGGATGCTCGCCCTCTCGGAAGAACAGCGCCTGCAACTGGTCGCCAAGGCGATTGATACGGCCCGCCGGGTCGACCCCGAGGCGCAGTTCCTGTTGCGCATCGACCAGCCGTGGGGCGAGTACCAGGCCCGTGGTCAACATCGTCTGTCGCCGCTCCAGTTTGCCGACACCCTCGTGCGGGCCGGGTTACCCATCTCGGCCATCAACCTCGAAATCGCCGTGGGCTATTCACCCCGCGGAAGTCTGCCCCGCGATCTGCTCGATTGCTCGCGACTGATCGACCAGTGGAGTCTGCTCGGGACGCCGCTGGCCGTCACGCTCGCCTGCCCCTCCAGCGACCATCCCGATTCGAACATCGAGACCGATCTCGAAGTCGACCACGGGCCCCGGCACACCCACTGGACCGAGCAGCTTCAGGCCGAGTGGGTCAACACGCTGTTGCCCCTGTGCCTCGCCAAACCCGCCGTGGCCGCCGTCTACTGGTGCCATCTGGAAGATGCCCAGCCGCATCGGTTCCCGCACGCTGGGCTCATCAGTTCCGAAGGCCACCGGAAGCCCGCCCACGCGGCGGTCGTGCACTACCGCCGCACCTACTGGAAAAACAGCTGATCGCCACCGCCGCCATATAATCCGGCATACACTCACGTTTCGCCCGGCGCGGTGGTGTCCCGAAACAGCCCTGAAGTAAGAGTTCTCCATGCCTCTGGAAATCGAAGACCCCCGCGTCGTCGAGTTCGACGTCCGTACCGACGAAATGCTCGTCAACATGGGGCCGCAGCATCCCAGCACCCACGGCGTGCTGAGGCTGCTCCTGCGCACCGACGGCGAAGTCGTTCACGAGGCCGAGCCGCACATCGGCTACCTGCACCGCTGCGCGGAAAAAATCGGCGAGAATCTCACCCCCGTCCAGTGGATCCCCTACTCCGACCGGATGGACTACCTCGCCGGGATGAACATGAATCTCGGCGTCGCACTGGCGACCGAGAAACTTCTCGGCCTCGAAGTCCCTCCCCGGGCCGATGTTTTGCGCGTCATCGTTGCCGAACTGAATCGCATCGCCAGCCACCTGCTCGGCATGGGCGCTTACGGTCTCGACCTGGGCTCGTTCACGCCGTTTCTCTACGGGTTTCGCGAACGGGAGATGATTCTCGACCTGTTCGAAGAGGCCTGCGGCGCCCGGCTCACCTACAGTTTCGTGACGGTGGGGGGAACCACCCACGATCTCCCCACCGAGATCGCCATTCCCCCCGGCCTCGCCGCCGTCTTGGAACGGCCTCGCGATACCCGTCTCTCCTGGACCGCCGCCTGCCGGCTGTTTCTCGACTGGCTCGCCGCACAAATCCCCAGCTACCACACCCTGCTCACGACGAACCATCTGTTCGTCCAGCGCACCGCGGGGTTGGGCATTCTCTCTGCCGACATGGCAATCGACCACGCCTGCACCGGACCAGTCCTGCGAGGTTCAGGCGTCAAGTTCGACCTGCGCCGCGACGGGGAAGACTGTTACACCCGCCTCTACCGCGAGTTCGAGTTCGACATCCCCGCCGCGCCGTTCGAAGGCGTGACCGGCATTCAGCCGCCTCGGGAGATGCGGGTGGGCGACAACTGGTGCCGGTTCTACGTCCGGATGCTCGAAGTCGTCGAATCAATCCGCATCCTCCGGCAGGCGCTCGATCGCTACGACCAGACCCCCGGCCCGTTCAAAACCCCCCACAAGTGGAACGCCCGCTTGCCCGCAGGCGAGGCCTACCTCGAAACCGAATGCCCCCGCGGCCAGATGGGGTTCTATCTCGTCACCACGGGGCAGCCCGAGCTGTTCCGTGCGCGGGCGAAAAGCTCCTCCTTCTGCAATCTGTCGATCATCTCCAAACTGTGCGCCGGCGCACTGATCGGCGACATCCCCGCCATCCTCGGCTCGCTCGACCTCGTCATGGGCGAAATCGACCGATAACCGCTCGCTCACGCAGGTGAGCCCTCCGATTCGAATCTAAACTCTCGGTGTCCGCATCATGACTGAATCGTCTCCGCTGCTCGTCCACGTCTCGCTCGCCGATCGCAGCTACGAGATCGCCATCGTCACCGCGGCGCTCGACTTGCTGCCAGAACTCGCCCAGACCTGGCTGACCGGCCACGGTTACCGCGTCGGTGATGCTCCCAAGGCGCTGGTGGTGACCGACCAAAACGTGAAAACACTACATGGCGACCGCGTGGCCGGCCTCCTGGACGAGGCCGGTTGGCAGGCACGCCTGGTGGCGCTGCCCGCAGGCGAACCGACCAAAAGCTTTGCCGCGACGCAGGACCTTTACGACCACCTCGTCGACTTGCGGGCCGACCGGTCCACCGTGGTGATCGCGGTAGGCGGAGGCGTGATCGGCGACCTCGCGGGCTTTGCCGCCGCAACCTACAACCGCGGGCTGCCGTTCCTGCAGATCCCGACCACGCTCCTGGCGATGGTCGACAGTTCGGTCGGCGGCAAGGTCGGGATCAACCACCCCAAAGGGAAGAATCTGATCGGCGCCTTTCATCAACCGGTCGGAGTCCTGATCGATACCCAGTTCCTGGCGACCCTGCCCGATCGCGACTTTCGCGCGGGGCTGGCCGAGGTGGTGAAGTACGGTGTCATTCTCGACTCAGCCTTCTTTCACTTCCTCGAAGGGCACGTCGCCGAGATCAACGCCCGCGATCCAGCCATCCTGCGGCGGATCGTCGCGTCGAGTTGCGACCTGAAGGCCGTCGTCGTCAGTCAGGATGAATACGAACGGACCGGTCTCCGCGCCGTTCTCAACTACGGGCACACCTTCGCGCATGCGTTCGAGGCGCTCGCCGGATACGGGGAACTGCTCCATGGCGAGGCGGTCGCGATCGGCATGCAATACGCCGCGCGACTGGCCGAGAGACTCGATCGCATTCCCCCGGAACTTGTCACCCGCCAGACCCGGCTGCTCGAATCACTCCACCTGCCCACCGGCCTGCCCTCCGACCACACCTGGCCGGTCGACGCGATCATCGATGCGATGCGGCTCGACAAGAAAACGCTCGCGGGCAAACTCCGGTTCGTCCTGCCCACCCGCCTCGGACACGTCGAACTCGTCGAAAACATCGATGAAGCTCTCGTCCGCGATGTCCTACGGCAGGGGTAACAGAGCGGTTCACGGGAGAACGTCACCAGGCGAGCCGACCCTGTCAGGGGTCGGTGAAAACCGATGCCTGTCGTTCGACTTCGTTGTCGATCCACCAGCTTGTCGCAGACCACTCGTGTGCCGACCTGACGTTGCCGAACAGGCTCTTCTCGCGACATGTGTGCGCCACTGGTGAAGTGTGTGTGCCACTGGCTCTGCCAGTGCCGTGTTGGCGTGCTCCCGTTCGCACTGGCGAAGCCAGTGGCACACGATCAATCGGGTCACGTCTGACGCAATCGCGACACGAGCGACTCCACCGACCCCTCACAGGGTCGGCTCGCCACGTCCTCCAACCATTGCGACGACGAACACAAAGCAACCCTGGTGAAGAGCGACTCGCTCCTCACCAGGGCCGTACTAATCCCACAAATTCATCTCGTCCGCCGGCGTTACCCCACGGCTTCCAGCTTCATCAACTGATCCTTCAGCCGCGACCGCGCCGTGTGCAGCCGGCGCTTGATTGTTCCCACGGGGCTCCGGAAATCCCGGCTCATCTCCTGCAGGCTCCGCCCTTCAAAGTAGAACGCGACCAGCGTCTCCCGGTCGAGCGACCGCAGGCTGGCGATTCCTTCGCGAACCGTTCGAGCCCGCTCCCCTTCGAGGATCGTCTCGAACGAGCTTTCGCCCGGTTCACCGATCGCCCCCAGGGCTTCGCTTTCGCCCAACAGCTCCCGCGGCCGACGAACCGCCCGGTTGATCGACAGCCGGATCGCGATCCGCTTCAGCCAGCCGACGAACCGTTCCGGCTCCCGCAACTGGCCGATCTTCCGCAGCATCTGCACGAACACGTCCTGCGTCACTTCCAGTGCCTCGGCCTGATTTCGCAGCCGCCGGAACACGATCGCGTACACGGTCGGCTCGAACTCGACCACGAGATCACCAAACGCCGGCCGGTCACCCGTCTGAGCCCGACGAACCAGTTCGAGAACTTCGCTGTCTTCCATAAGAGATCATCTCCCGGCGGAGTCGCGCCGACTCGGCCTGAACCGCGTTCGCTCCCGAAGGAGGCGAGGCGGAATGCTGTTGGAATCGGGAAGAGTGCGGCAGGGCCGGGGGCGGGCACATCGTGCCGCCATTCCAGGGAAGCCCCTGTCAAAAGGCAGAACCCTGCCCTGTTGAACCCGGCTTCCAGGAAACAGTGGCTGTGAGACGGGGGTACAAACCGAAACCGGCCCGTAACCCAAGGCTCACAACGACCCCAGTTGGGTCGCTTGCCCCCGTTCCTTCGCACTCACTCGTCTCAGACGCTGTTGGTTACGCACGACCTGCGAGAACTAGCGCCGCCCAAATCGAACTCGATACCGATGACCAGACCTGGCTGGCTCCTCCCGCAAGACCACAAGGGTGACTGGCGTGATGGCCTGCTAGACCATGACACCAGCTCGCGGAGGTGTGACGAGCTCGGGCGGATGCCTGCGGCGCTGGCCGCTTCGCATACGCCGGGCGTTGACGTTTGCCGCGTTCGCCACCGCGCATCGAGCCGCAAATGCTCAGGTCCACCGAACCGACGAGCGCATCCACCTGCGTAAACAGGTTGGTGACGACCGCAAACTGGCTCTGGTTGAACTGCAACATTTTGCACCTCCGGCGATGGCCCGCGACACTTCCCGATCCCGTTCGCACCACAAGAGACGAACGGTGGGGCGTGCCTTTCGGGCACTGGATATGCCAGGGATTCCAGCCCCCGGCCTACCGATGAAAAAAGGGTTCGCTTCTCGAACGTTAGAGGACCCGTCTCTCGAACTCGGGATTCCCACTGAATCCCGACGCCCGACGGACGAAAATCTTACGCGATTCGGTCGCGCCACCGTGACATTCTTTTCGGTGAAACCAATCGAAATGGATCAGCTTTTCCGAATGTCCTGAGCAGACACTCATGTCGAACCAGGGTTCGCAAAAATCGCCAACTTTTTACGACCGCTTTTCGGAAAGTGTCGCAACATTATACTGGGAAGTGGGTTGCGTCGTGACGAGTGCCAACGGTTTCATGCGGAGTCCGTCGGTTCTCGCGACTCCTGGGCCACCAGTTGCCGCAATTGTGGCTCCTCGACGACCGTCCCCTTGGGCAGCGACTTGATCGCCTCCAAAATCCGTTCGACAGTTGGATCGTCGGCAGAGAGGCCCAGCGCCGCCAGACGATGGGCCACCGCCCGCCGTCCCGAATGCCGCCCCAGCACGAACTCCACGCCCTCCGCGCCGACCAGTTCCGGTCGAAACGGCAGGTACATGTCCGGGTGCTTCAGCATCCCATCCTGATGAATCCCCGCTTCGGTGGCAAAAATCGTCCGTCCGGAAATCGGCTTGTTCGGCGCGACAGGGCACCCCGTCCGCTCGGCCACGAGCTGGCTCACCGCCCGCAATCGCGACAGGTCGATCGAACCGGCCCGCCCGTACTGGTCCTGATGCAGCGCGAGCGCCAACGCCACCTCTTCCAGGCAGGCATTCCCCGCCCGTTCGCCAATCCCATTCACGGTGCACTGCACCACCTGCACGCCCTCTTCGATACAAGCGAGCGAATTCGCCACCGCCAACCCCAGATCATTGTGGAAGTGGACCGCCAGCAGCGCCCGATCGAGATTGGCCACCGAATCCTGAATGTGCCGGATGAAGCCCCTCGCTTTCTCCGGCGTGCAGAGGCCGACCGTATCGGGAAACCCGACCGTCGTTGCCCCCGCGCCAATCGCCACCTGGTAGACCTCCGTCAGAAACTCGGGCTCGGTCCGACTCGCATCTTCCGGGCTGAAGGCGACGATCTCAAACTTCCGCGTCGCATAGTCCACCGTCTGCTCAATCAGCTCCAGCAGTTCGGTCCGACTCTTCCGCAGCTTGTGTTCCCGGTGGAGCGGACTCGTCCCGACGAACAAGCTTACGCCCCGTTTCCGGGGTGATAGCCCGGAGAGCGCCTCATCCGCCGCATCGATGTCGGCCGTCAGAGTCCGGCAGAGCGCCGTAAGAATCGGCCCCTTCACCCGCCCGACCATCAGCCGGATCGCGGCCCGGTCACTTTCGCTCGACGCGGGAAACCCGGCGTCCAGCGAATGGACGCCCAGCCCCTCCAGAGCCAGGGCGATCTCCAGCTTGTCCTCGGGATCGAGCGTCGCGCCGGGCATCTGCTCGCCATCGCGCAGCGTTGTATCGCTGAAGAGCACCGCCCCCGAACGGCGATACCTGCCCAGAATCGCCTGCTTGAGCGGTGCCCGCACACCCCGTGTCGCCGCCAGAAACCTTTGGAGCCACATAGGCGCGTTGCGAAGGCAAAGGTCAAAAGGAAAAAGTCAAAGGATCGAACCTCTGGCGAGCTCAGCCCTGGTGGAAGTCGTTGTCCAGAGGTAGCGGAAGCGGTGACGCTTCCCCAGCACGGACCCGCCCAGTGACGCCCAACCAAATTCGACCCCGTCATCAATCCGTCAAAAAATCCCTCGACAGCGCCAGCCCTACTTCGCCGCCGCTTCCTTCTTCTCGGCTGTCTCAGGCTTCTTCGGCTCGTAGGCATCCGTGAGCGCCGCCTTCAACTCGGCGATGCTCGAGCTGTTCTTGTAGACGACCCCCTCCGCATTGACGATGAACATCGTCG
>JAIXZD010000525.1 GCA_027489895.1 Planctomycetaceae bacterium | reverse complement strand
GAACCACGCCCCTCGCCCGACGCCGCGCAGCGTCCACGGGTCATGTCACCGCGTGGCCTGCCCCTCTCCTGGGGCCTGCTCTGCATGGCCGGCTGCATGTCGATCTCCGCGCCGCAGACGACCTTCGAGCCGGTCAACAACCCGTTGCCGACGCCTTCGTCCGTCTCCCCCGCCCCGTTGGAGGGAGATCGCCCCGCCGTCGATCTTGGCGAACCCGTCGCTTCGACGCCCGCCCCCAGTCGTCTGGGTCGCCCGTTCCCCATCACGCCCGTTCCCCGCATCAATGGTGCCGATCGACAGGAAACCAGTGGCCGCCGCGATTCCAGCACCGCGCCGCAGACCAGCACGCCCACCCTCCCCGAAGACGACCCCATCCCTTCGCCGCCGCTCGCGTCCGACACACCGCCCTCCACGACTCCCGATCTCAACCTCCCGGAGCTGACCCCACCCGCCTCCGAGCCTGCCGAGCGCCCCACCGTCGTCGCCGCGACGCCCGTCCCGGTCACTCCACTCGACGAGACCGCAAAGCCGCCGCGAACGCGTGTCGAGGCGGTCGACCTCGAAGTGACCGATCCGCCTCAACGGCAAGTGGGTGCAGGGGCGACGTTCCGCGTCAAAATGACCAATCGAGGCCGCGAACAACTGACGGGCACGCGCGTCGTCTGCGAGTTCGACGACGGTCTGGCATTCGGCACATCGACCGATCGTCTCGTCTCGCAACCGCTCGGTCCCTTCGCGGCGGGCGAAACCAAGGAACTGGCCCTAACACTCGGTGCGAGTCAGGCCGGCACCTTCTCGGCCCGGTTCAAAGTCCAGCGCGAGGCCGATCAGCAGACGCTGGTCGAGCAGGTCGCGAAGGCCGAGTTTGTCGACCGCCGCTACGAGCTGACGGTGCTGGGACCAGTCGAACGGACGATTGGCTCCCGAGCCGAGTTCCTGCTCCGCGTCGTCAACCGGTCCAGCGAACCACTCACCGGCTGTGAACTGACGCTCACCCGCGATCCCGCACTGGTCTTGAAGGAACTGACCGAAGGCTCTCGCCGCACCGGTGGGACGATCCGATGGTCGCTCGAACCGATTCCCCCCGGAGGCGAGGCCCTGCTGCAGGCCGAATTCGAATGCCGCACCGCGGCCGAGCGGGCCTCCGTCGTCGCCTCGCTCTCGGGAACAGGCCTTCCGGGCGAAGAGTTCGAAACCGCGCTCCGCATCACCCCCGTCACCGGTGTGCTGGACCTCCGCCTCGAAGACGTGGTCGACCCGGTCCCCGTGGGCGAGACAATCACCTATCGACTGACTGTCGCCAACCTCGGCCTGCAGGAAGTCCGCAAGCTGCGCGTCCGGCTGCAATCCTCCGAACCGCTCGAAGTCCGCTCAGCCCGTGTGACCCGAGGCCAGACGCCGCTCGACACACGATTCGCGCAAACCGACACCGGCTTCGTCGGCGATGAAATCGACACCCTTGCGGCCGACGAA
The DNA here is from genome assembly GCA_027489895.1 of Planctomycetaceae bacterium. Taxonomy (GTDB): domain Bacteria; phylum Planctomycetota; class Planctomycetia; order Planctomycetales; family Planctomycetaceae; genus JAIXZD01. The sequence goes on along the minus strand of JAIXZD010000525.1, from coordinate 22,479 downwards.
TCCCTGGTGATTGAAGTGACGGCCGCCGCGAAGCACGGCGGTCAGGGCGAACTGACCGCCTTCGTCGAACATGAAGTCCCCGGTTCCGCCACAGAGGTGCGCGAGACCACCTGGGTGACGGGACCATAAGCCAGGTCCACGGCCTCTCGCAGCGCCCGCTTGAATCGGAACAATTCCCGCGGATCAATCTCGGCGTTGCGCTCCCCCTGTCGGCACGCCGCCGACCGGATTCCAATCACGTCGGCACCAACCGTAACGAGCTGCGGGAGATCGCGGGCGGCGACCTGACCCGCCAACCCAAACAGCAGTCCCGCCTCACGACAGCGCTGCGCAAGCTCCGTCATCCGTGTCGGCGGTTGCCACGTCAGCAGCCCCCGGCCCGACTTCAGACAGGTGTCGATCAGCAGCCCATCCCACTGCTGCGCTTCCGCCAGCGCCAACGTCTCGTCCAGACTCGGCGCACCAACCTGCCCCTCCTCCGCGTAGGCCACGAGAATCCGCCCAGGTCTCGTCACCTTGCACGGTTCGGTTCCCGCATTGCGAACGGCCGACGCGGGCATTCTCTCAATGACCCGCTCCACCTCTGCCCAGGCCTCTTGAAGGCGGTCTGACCAATCGCTGAACCGGGTCCCCGCCGCGCACAGCGACCGCGTCCCCAGTTTGACGTATCCGACATCGCGAACGTCAACGAATTCTTTCCGACCGCAATCGGCCCCCCACTCCACCACCTCGCCCAAGGCGACGCTAAGGGTCGGTCGAGGAAGCGTGTCGACCGCCCGCCAGCAGGCCACGATCTCAGACAGCACCGCCGGCGTCGGCATCCCCAGCGATCCCGCCGCCGGATCTTTGACGTCCAGCAGCTCGACGCCCCCCTCCAGTGCCACCGCCGCTTCGCCCGCGTTCCGAACACTGACAAGCAGCCGGGGCCCCATCGCGCCAGACGAGGATCCAAAGGCGGCGGGCTGAGACATGAGGCGCACGAGGGAGAATCGGAGCGAAGTCGACGAGGATCCGCCGGACAGAAGCAAACCCCAAGTCAGCGTAGCAACCAGGGAATGCAAACCGAAGGCAACTCCGCTCTGCCCCGTGCCATGCTTGCACCGCTTCGGGGCAAGCATGCCAATCAAGAACCAGCGCGGCCAGCACAAACCCACCCACATCCCGGAACTCGACAACGAAGTGCGTCGAGAGCGGTTCGCATGCTTGCCCCGCAAGGCCCGTTCAAGCAAAGCCTCCAACGCAGCGTACGACGTTCCAGAAAACGCAGAAAACAGGGGTGGCCCGACCACCTCGTGGTCGGGTCGCGCAGCGACAGGAAGCCACACCATCCACAAACAACCACCAGAAACAGTCCAGCACCGTGCCATGCTTGCCCCGAAGCGGTGCAAGCATGGCACGACGAATTCACCCTCTTGTCCCCCGATTCAACCCGGTGACAGCTCTCGCAAAGGCAGTCGTGCCTTGGCCCTGACCGCCACGACGTCTGCCACATTGACAGCCCGCGACGGTCACCCCGTCGCACGAACTCGACACAACCCATTTACAGGATTGCGCTTACAGACACAGACACAGAATTGGCACGTCACTTGCTCCTTTGTGAGGTTGTTGGAAGGTGCGCACGCGTTTTGGCAGGCGGGCCTTCGACTGCTTCGCTCCTCGCTCCGGCGACCGGGCGAGCGCCGATTGGATGTATCTCGTTTCCAGCACATGGGTAGCGTGGGTTTCGCCTCGCTCCCCAAGGCGGCCACGAGTCGGGTTCAGGTTGAGGATTGTCCGTTCATTGAGGAGATGCTGTGGCCAAGTTGATGATCTTCGATGAAGAGGCCCGCAAGAGTCTGCTGGCAGGCGTATCGAAGCTGGCGAAGGCGGTGGGCAGTACGCTCGGCCCGCGAGGCCGGAATGCGGTGCTCGACAAAGGGTGGGGCGCTCCGAAGGTGACGAAGGACGGCGTGACGGTCGCCGAAGACATCGATCTCGAGGACCCCTTCGAAAACATGGGCGCCCAGCTCGTGAAAGAAGCCGCCTCGAAGACGAGCGATGTCGCGGGCGACGGAACGACCACCGCGACGATTCTCGCCGAAGCGATCTACCGCGAAGGCCTGAAGTTCATCGCCTCGGGCGGCGACCCGATGTCGATCACCCGCGGCGTCCACAAGGCCGTCGCTGCGATCGTTGAAGAGATCAAGACATTGGCCCGCCCGGTCGATGCCAAGAGGAAAAAAGACACCGAGATGGTCGCCACCATCGCCGGGAACAACGATCCAGAAATCGGCGGGATTCTGGCCGATGCGCTGGTCAAGGTCGGTGCCGATGGTGTGATCACCGTCGAAGAAGGCCGTCAGGTCAGCACGACGATCGACATGGTCGAGGGGATGCAGTTCGAGCGGGGCTATCTCTCGCCGCACTTCATCACCGACCAGGATGATCAGGTCTGCGAACTCGAAAACTGCAAGATCCTGATCTTCGAAGAGAAGATCTCCACGGCGAAGTCGCTCGTGCCGCTGCTCGAGAAGGTCTCGAAGGCCCGCGTGCCGCTGTTGATCATTGCCGAAGACATCGAAGGCGAAGCCCTGGCGACGCTGGTCGTCAACAAGATGCGGGGCATTCTGAACATCGCCGCAGTGAAGGCGCCGGGTTACGGCGATCGCCGCAAGGCGATGCTGGAAGACCTCGCCGTGCTGACCAACGGCAAGGCGATCTTCAAGGACCTCGGCACGAAGCTCGAAGCGGTCGAACTGAAAGACCTGGGCACGGCCAAGAAGATCCGGATCGACGCCGAAAACACGACGATCGTCCAGGGTGCGGGCTCCAAGGCGGCCATTGAAGGTCGCGCCGAGCAGATTCGCCGCGAAATCGGCGAAACGGAAAGCGATTACGATCGCGAGAAGCTGCAGGAACGCCTCGCTAAGCTGGCCGGCGGCGTCGCCCAGATCAATGTCGGCGCGGCGACGGAAACGGCGATGAAGGAACGCAAGGACCTCATCGAAGACGCCCTCGCGGCCACACGGGCCGCGATCGCCGAAGGGATTGTCCCCGGTGGTGGTGTCACGCTGATTCGCTGTGCTCCGGCCCTCGACAAGCTGAAGCTGACGGGCGACGAAGCGATGGGCGTGCTGCTCGTGCGGAACGTTCTCGAAATCCCGCTCCGGACGATTGCCTCGAACGCCGGTCTCGATGGCTCGGTCGTGGTCAACAACGTCAAGAAGCTCAAGGGGAAGACCCAGGGCTACGACGCGCTGAACGATCGCACGGGCGACATGTTCGAGTTCGGCATCGTCGACCCCGCCAAGGTGACCCGCTCGGCCCTGCAGAACGCCGCGAGCGTCGCCTGCCTGCTCCTGACGACCGAATCGATCGTCGTCGACGAGCCGAAGACGGAAGCCGATGACCACCATCACGATGACCACCACGACATGGGTGGCATGGGAGGAATGGGCGGCATGGGAGGAATGGGTGGCATGGGCGGCATGCCCGGCATGATGTAACGCTCTGGTCCTCGCGAGGGGGCCGTTGGGCGAAGTGGGACGTCAGTTCCGACCAGGCAGTGAATCAGTCAACACATCAGTCGTAAAACAGCTCGGGCGAAGCTCGATTTTCAGGAGAGTTCACGATGCAACTGAAGCCTTTGGATGACCGTGTGGTGGTGGAGCCTCTCGAAGCCGAACAGACGACGGCGGGCGGGATCGTCCTGCCGGATTCGGCCAAGGAAAAGCCGCAGCGCGGCAAGGTGAAGGCCGTGGGGCCCGGCAAGCTGCTGGAAAGCGGCGAGCGCTGCCCCGTCTCGGTCAAGGTGGGTGACGAGGTTCTGTTCAGCAAGTACGGCGGAATGGAGATCGAAGTCGACGGCAAGGAAATCAAGATCCTGCGTGAAAGCGATATCCTCGCAAAGGTGGGCTAGTCCCAGGGTTCGCCGTGTGCCGCGGGTTGCTGTGGCACACGGATGATGCCAATAGGCCAGCCGTCCGAAGCCGACAGATTTCGCCCCGACTGTTTGAGTCGGGGTGTCTTAACGACTCGATCATCTGACTCCCAAGGAGTACCAAAGCGTGGCTAAGCAGTTGCTGTTTGATGACCGCGCCCGTCTGAAGCTGGCCAAAGGGGTACGGAAGCTGGCGGATGCCGTCGCCGTGACCCTCGGCCCGACGGGTCGCAATGTGATTATTGACAAGAGCTTCGGGAACCCGCTCGTCACCAAGGACGGCGTCACGGTCTCGAAGGAAATCGATCTCGACGACCCCTTCGAAAACATGGGGGCGAAGCTCGTCAACGAAGTCGCCTCCAAGACCAGCGACATCGCGGGCGACGGGACGACCTCGGCCACGGTGCTCGCTCGGGCGATCTACGAAGAAGGCCTGCGGAGCATCACCCTGGGTGCGAACCCGACGATCGTTCGTCGCGGGATCGACAAAGCGGTCGAAGCGGCGCTCGAGTTCTTCAAGGCGACGTCGAAGCCGGTGTCGAGCCCCGACGAAATTGCCCAGGTCGGTGCGATTTCGGCGAACAACGACCGGGTCGTCGGCGACATGCTCGCGGAAGCGATGCAGAAGGTCGGCCGCGATGGCGTGATCACCGTTGAAGAGGGCAAAGGCGCCTCGACGACGCTGAAGCTCGCCGAAGGGATGCAGTTCGACAAGGGCTTCATCTCGCCGTACTTCGTGACCGATCCGGCGGAGATGAAGGCGGTCCTCGAAGACTGCTACATCCTGCTGTTCGAGAAGAAAATTTCGAGCCTGCGGGATCTGATTCCGCTGCTGGAGAAGGTCGCGCAGACGGGCAAGCCGTTGCTGATCGTCGCGGAAGATGTCGATGGCGAAGCCCTCACGGCGCTCGTTGTGAACAAGCTCCGCGGCATTCTCAACATCTGTGCGGTGAAGGCTCCTGGCTTCGGCGATCGCCGCAAGGCGATGCTGGGTGACATGGGCGTGCTGACGGCCGGAACGCTGATTTCCGAAGACCTCGGAATCAAGCTGGAATCGGTCGAAGTCGCGCAGCTCGGTCGTGCCAAGAAGATCGAAGTGACGAAAGACACCTGCACGATCATCGAAGGCGGCGGCAAGACGTCGGATATCCAGACCCGCGTGCAGCAGATTCGCACGCAGATCGAGAACACCGACAGCGAATACGACCGCGAGAAGTTCCAGGAACGTCTGGCGAAGCTGACGGGCGGCGTGGCGATCATTTCGGTCGGTGCGGCGACGGAAGCCGAGATGAAGCAGACAAAGGCCCGGATGGAAGACGCCCTGCACGCGACCCGTGCGGCCGTCGAAGAAGGCATTCTCCCCGGTGGGGGCGTGGCCTACCTGCGGGCGATCGAGGCAGTCAAGAAGGTCAAGGCGAAGGGCGACGAGCAGATTGGCGTCGACATCATCATTCGTGCTCTGGAAGCGCCGATCCGTCAGATCGCCGAGAACAGTGGCCTGGATGGCGCGGTCGTGGCCGACGAAGTCAAGCAAATGCCGCTGACGCAAGGGTATGACGCCCGTGCGGGCCAGTACGTCGACATGCTGAAGGCCGGAATCATCGACCCGACGAAGGTGGTGCGGAGTGCGCTGCGGAACTCGTCGTCGATCGCCGGACTGATGCTGACGACCGAAGTGCTCGTCACGCGGACCGAAGAACCGGGCGGAAAGAAGAAGTCGCGAGTGGAAGGCAGCGTCCGCTAACCGCGGGCGATCAAGTCACCGGTCGTCACCGAACGGGCCACCTTTGCGGGTGGCTCGTTCGCTATCGGGCGGCGGTGTTTGCGTTCCAGCGGCGAAAGAGCCGCAGGGTGGCCAACAGGTCTGGCAAAAGAACTGGTCAGGCTCGCCTGACACCTTCACTTTTGACTTTTTCCTTTTGACTTTTGACTTGCTCCGTTCTGACGCGATCTGCCGTCGATCGATGAATGGAGCGCCACAGGATCGAGATGGTTCGGAACGATTATGGCGACCAAGCGGGACTACTACGAAGTGCTTGGCGTGCAGAAGTCGGCCGGCGCCGATGAGTTGAAGCGGGCCTATCGCAAGCTCGCGGCGGCGAATCACCCCGACCGCAACCCGGGCGACAAAGCCGCCGAAGACCGGTTCAAGGAAGCGGCCGAAGCGTTTGAAGTGCTGAGCGACCCGGAGAAGCGGGCACGGTACGACCGATTTGGTCACCAGGCATTTCAAGGCGGTGGCGGCCCGCAGTTCCAGGACCTGGGCGATGTCTTCGAGCAATTTGGAGATCTGTTCGGCGACCTGTTTGGCGGCGGGGGAGGCGGGGGTCGCAGACGCGGGCATGGTCGAAGAGCCCAGCAGGGCGACCATCTCCGCATGCAGCTCGACCTCGAACTGAAGGATGCGGTTCTGGGCTGCAAGCGAACCGTCACCCTGGAACGGGCCGAGTATTGCGAAACCTGCGATGGCAGCGGTGCCCGGCCGGGAAGCAAGTCCGAGGGCTGCGACTACTGCCAGGGACGCGGCCAGGTGGTCCAGTCGCAAGGCTTCTTCCGGGTGCAGACAACCTGCCCCTCCTGTCGAGGCTCGGGCAAGATCATTCGCGACAAATGCGGACAATGTTCCGGTAGCGGAAGGCAGCACAAGCGGGTCGATCTGGAAGTCAAGGTGCCCGCAGGGGTCGATAGCGGGATGCAGTTGTGCATTCGGGGTGAGGGCGAACCGGGACCCGATGGCGGGCCACGGGGCGACCTGTATCTCGATCTGCGGATCACGAAGCATCCGTTCTTCGACCGGGAAGGAACGCACCTCATTTGCCGGGTCCCAATCACCTATGCCCAGGCGGCGCTGGGGACCGACTTCGAGATTCCGCTGATTGAAGGGAAGCACAAACTGGAGATCCCGGCGGGAACACAGCCGGGCGATGTGCTGCGGGTGCGCGGCCAGGGGTTGCCGGAACCGCAGGGGGCGCGCAGGGGCGACCTGCTGGTGCAGGTCCAGGTGGAAGTGCCCAAGCGGATGAACAAGAAGCAGGAAGAACTGATTCGCGAGCTGGCGGCTCTCGATCAGCAGCATCAGGTGAAAACCCACCACAAATCGTTCATCGAAAAGATCTGGGATTTTTTTGGAACGACCGAACCTGTCGAAGAACAGACGCCGGAGAAGTGACGCGAAGCCAGGATTGGATCGGGTCCATGGCCAGCGGGTGAAGGTCGTCAAAGGCGAGGGCAATTGTGAGCGAGACCGAGAAAAAACCGACGGGCGAAGCGAACGAGTCTGAAGCGAAAGCCACGGGGACGTCGACTGCCGGAAAGTCGGCCGCGTCTCCTGGCGAAGAGGCTGCCCGCGCTGCGGCGGCTGACGGTCCGGCGAGCGACACCAAGGAGGCGGCTGTGGTCGAGGACCAATTGCAGGCGACGCGAGACGAGCGCGATCGCTTCAAGGAAAAATGGCTGCGATCCGAAGCGGATCTCGAAAACTACCGCAAGCGGACCCAGAAAGAGCGTGAACAGGACGCCCAGTTCCGCTCGCTCTATCTCGCGAAGGACCTGCTCGGTCCGCTCGACAATCTGCACCGCACCCTCGAAGCGGCCGACAAAGGCACCGACCTCTCGAAATTGCTCGAAGGCGTGCGAATGGTCACCAAACAGTTCGACGACGTGCTCACCCGGCATTCGGTCGTGCCGATGAACCCCGTCGGCAAACCGTTCGATCCGAATCTGCACCAGGCGATCCAGCAGGTCCCCTCGGCCGACCATGAACCGATGACGGTCGTGGCCGAGTTCGAGCGCGGCTACACGCTGCACGACCGCGTCGTCCGGCCCAGTTCCGTGGTCGTCTCCTGTGCCCCGCCGGAGAAAACGCCCGAGTAACGGACGAAGGTGAAGAGCGTCGTGAGCTCCCACCGACTCCTGACAGAGTCGGCTCGCCTGTGAGGAGTCGCGGTGGGTGGGTCTAACGGCGAACAAACCTTCCCGAGTTCGACAACCAACAGTTTCCCGTTCCAGGAATGACACATGCCGACCTACGACTATGCCTGCGACGCCTGCGATCACCGCTGGGAAGAGTTCCAGTCGATCACCGCGGCGGCGACAACCAAGTGCCCTAGTTGCGGCAAGAAGAAGGCGAAACGGCTGATCGGCACCGGCGGCGGAATCATCTTCAAGGGCTCGGGCTTCTATCAGACCGATTACCGCAGCGACTCGTACAAGAAAGCGGCCGACGCCGATTCGAAGTCGAGCAGCGGTCCCTCCGAATCGAAGGGCGGCGACAGCAAGCCCTCCGGCGGGAAAGAGTAGGCAGTCATCGACTGTCGCGAGTGATTGCAGCCCACGGAAAGTCGAGAGCGCTGATGCAGATTTTACCGGCGATTGATTTGCGGGGCGGCCAGGCCGTCCGACTGCGTCAGGGCGACTATGCCCGCGAAACCGTGTTTGGCGATCCGGCCGAGATGGCGCGGAAGTGGGCCGAGGCCGGGGCCGAACGGCTGCATCTGGTCGACCTCGATGGGGCCAAGGCGGGAAAGCCGGTCAACCTCGACGCGATTCGGGCCATCCTCAACGCCGTGCGGGTCCCCTGTCAGTTGGGCGGCGGGATTCGCGATGAGGCGAGCATCGTCGCCATGCTCGACGATGTCGGAATCGACCGGGTGATCATTGGCACCGCGGCCCTCAAACAGCCCGACTGGTTTGCCGCGATGGCGACCCGCTTCCCGAACCGACTGGTCTTGGGGATCGATGCGCGGGACGGCATGGTGGCGACGGAAGGCTGGCTCGATGTCTCGAAAACGCCCGCGCTCGATCTGGCCCGCCAGTTCGTTCACCTGCCCGTGGCAGCCATCGTCTACACGAACATCGCCAACGACGGGATGATGCAGGGGATCGACGCCGGAACCCTCGAAGAACTGGGCCGCATGGCGGACCTGGGGCTGCCCGTCATTGCCTCGGGGGGAGTGACGACCGCAGCCGATCTGACAGCACTCGCCCGAGTGGCAAAATTGCACCCGAAGCTGGACGGGGCGATCGTGGGCCGGGCACTCTACGAAGGCACGCTGACGGTGGACGCGGCGATTCGCGCGGCTCGGGCGGGGTGATTCTGCTTGGCGCGGGCGGGGGAAGCCTCACGGCTTCCGCTACAAGACGGGGTGCGTCTACGCTCGCGACATGATTCGCACTTCGCCGTGGTCGTCGATCAGGGCACTCTCGGCCATGCCCAGGAACAGACCCGTCCCGACGACGCCGGGGATCGCGAGCAGGTCCTGCTCCAGGCGTTCGGGTTGGCCGAGCGGCGGGACGCTGACATCGAGAATCAGGTTGTGATTGTCGGTGATCACCATCTTGCCATCCTGCTGTCGGATGTTGGCCGAATAGCCCAACCGGGAGATCGCCCGCTGGGCGGGGGCGAGGGCGAAAGGCAGCACCTCGATCGGAACGAGCCCCCGCGTGCCCAGGTGCGGGACGAGCTTTTCCGGGCCGACGAGAATGATCAGCCGTTTTGACGCGGCTGCCACGATCATCTCCCGCACCATCGCCCCGCCGTACCCCTTGATCAGCCGAAGCTGCGGGTCGACCTCGTCGGCCCCGTCGAACGTGATGTCGATCAGCGGTGCATCGGCGAGCGTCAGCAGCGGAATGCCCAATAGACGCGCCAGCTCAGCCGTGCTTTCCGAGGTGGGGACGCCGTGAATGTCGAGCCCCGCCCGAACTTTCGGCCCGAGCGCTTTGACGAACGCAGTCGCCGCCCGCCCGGTCCCGAGGCCCACGATCATGCCCGGTTCAATCAGCGAGACGGCGTAGTCGGCAGCGGTCATGGTGGTGCTCACGAATTGATTTTTGAGGGAAAAGTCGTCTCGGGCAGAATTGGGCCGAATCCGGTCTGTCGCGAAATCAGAAACAGGATCGAATCGACGGGTGCGAGGGGCGTGGATTCCCTCGTCGCCGAGGTAGATTAGCGGGATTCCGCAGTGCCGTCGCTACCGGTTGGGTCGGCCGCGCTTGCGTCGGTTTGCGGATCCGGGGCATGGGGCGAGTCCGCGGCTTCCCGGCGGCGGCGACGGAACTCGGCCAGTCGTTCTCCCAGCTTGACCTCGAACCCGCGATTGACCGGCTGGTAGTACTCTTTGTCGACACCCAGGTAATCCTGCACGACGAAGCCATCATCCGCGTCGTGCGGATACTTGTAGCCCGCCCCATGCCCCAATCGTTTCGCCCCAGCGTAATGCTTGTCGCGCAGCGCCACGGGAACAGGCAGGGTCCGCTGCTGCCGAACATCGCTCAAAGCCGTATCGATCGCACGGATGGCCGCGTTCGACTTGGGGGCGAGTGCGAGATACGCGACCGCCTGGGTGAGGATGATCCGCGCTTCGGGCAGGCCCACAAACTCTGTGGCCGAGGCGGCCGCCTGGGCCAACACGAGGCCATGCGGATCGGCATTGCCAATGTCTTCCGACGCGACGATGACAATCCGCCGAGCGAGGAACCGGGGGTCTTCACCCGCTTCGATCATGCGAGCGAGCCAGTAGATCGCCGCGTCGGGATCGCTGCCTCGGATGCTCTTGATGAGGGCGCTCGCGGCGTCGTAATGCTCGTCGCCCGTCCCATCGTAAACGAGGGCTTTCTGCTGGATCGATTCTTCCGCCACGGCGAGCGTGATCTGCTCCCCCGGTTCGAGGGACAGGGCGGCGATCTCGAGGCCCATGAGCGCACGACGGGCGTCGCCATCACAGATTTCCGCAAGAAACTCCAGGGCCGCAGGCTCAATTGCATGGCCCCGCGCTCCCAACCCGCGCTCGGTATCGCTTAGCGCCCGCCGCAAAAGCCCCGCGATCTCGTCTCTCGAGAGCGGCTGAAACTGAAACACCTGACTCCGGCTGACCAGCGGCGAAACGACCGAGAAGAACGGGTTCTCGGTCGTCGCACCGATCAGCGTCACCACGCCGCGCTCGACATCGGGCAGCAGCCCATCCTGTTGAGAGCGGTTGAAGCGATGGATCTCGTCGACGAACAGAATTGACTGGCGGCCACTTGAGGCGAGCCGATCACGGGCTTCATCGAGACACTGTCTAAGCTCCTTCACTCCGCTGGCGACCGCGTTGAGCCGGGTGAAGTGACGCTGCGACTTGGCGGCGATCAACTCGGCCAGCGACGTCTTTCCACAGCCGGGCGGGCCATAAAAGATCATCGACCCCAACCGGTCGGCCTGCAGCATCCGCCAGAGCAGTTTGCCGGGGGCGAGAAAATGTGTCTGCCCGGTGAACTCGTCAATCGTCCGCGGCCGCATGCGACTGGCCAGCGGCTCGGCCTTCGCCGCCGTCTGCCGTTCCTGCCGCTCGAAGAGGTTCATCGCGTGACCAGGGTTCGAGCGGAAAAGATGTTTGGTGGAGGGAACCGAAACATGGTTTGAGAGGGTTTGGTGCGTGATGCGCCTGCCGTCGGTCCGCGATCCGACTTGGTTTTTGGTGGTTGGGGGCCGGCCGGCAGACCGTAGTAGTCCGTCCACCGATCAATGTCAGACAGAAAAAACAGGTCGGGCCTGCGAGACACCCTCACTTTTGACTTTTTCCTTTTGACTTTTGACTTGCTCCGTTCTCACGCCCCGACCACCAGACAGCGAATGGAGCGCTAGCCGCGCGGCTTGCCAAGAGTCACTTTCAGCACCACTTTTTCCTTGCCGCGCATCACCGTCACTTCGACCGTGTCGTCTGCCTGGAACTTGCGGAGGTGCAAGTCGAAATCGTTCAGGTTCTCGATCTTGTGCGTTCCCAACTGAATGATCCGGTCACCCGCTTTGAGCCCGCCCTTTTCGGCAGGGCTGCCCGGTGCGACTCCGCCCAGGGCATAGCCGGGTTCATCGACGCCAAAATCGGGCAGGCTGCCGAAGTAGGGACGCGTCCCGTCGCGGAGCGGGTTGGCCGTGCCCGTCACCGCGATGTACTTCGGCTTCTCGGGCGTCGTCGCAAGCTGAACGACCAGCTTTTCCGTCAGTTCGGCCACACGGTCGATGCCGCTCAGATTCAGCTTGTCCCAATCATCCGAGGGACGGTGGTAGTCGTTGTGGTTCCCCGTGAAGAAGTGGAGCACGGGAATGTTCTTCGCATAGAACGACGAGTGGTCGCTTGGGCCAAATCCCTCGGGCTTGAAGCTCATCTGGAACCCCAAACCTTCTCCCTGGGTCTTGAGCAGCGCATCCCAGACGGGCGATGTTCCCGTGCCATAGACGATCAGCTTTTCACCCGCGAGTCGGCCGACCATGTCCATGTTGAGCATGGCGATCGTCGATTCCAGCGGGAAGACCGGCTCCTTCGTGTAGCGAGCCGAACCAAACAGCCCCAGTTCTTCGGCCGTGAAGGCGATCAGCACCACGCGGCGGGGCAGTTTTTCGGTGCGGGCACCCAGTCGGCGGGCCACTTCAAGAAGGCAGGCCGTGCCCGAGGCGTTGTCGTCCGCCCCGTTGTGGATGTCCATCGAACCCGGTGCGAGGGACCCTTTGCCGCCGCGGCCGACATGGTCGTAGTGCGCACCGACGATGATCGTTTCTTCGGCCGTGGCCCCTTCACCTGGCAGCACGGCAATCACATTCTTCACCTCGGTCGCCTGCCGGTCGATGACCACCTTGCCCGCAATCTTCCAGCCGGCAAACGGCGCGACGAGCGGCTGCATGTCGGCATCGACGGCGGCTTCCCAATCGTTCCAGTTCTTCTTCAGTGCTCCCTGCAGCAGTTCTTCGAGAGGCGATCGCTGCAGATGGAGAATCGGAATGCTGCGGGTCGATTCGTCACCGCCGTATCCAAACCGCATGAGCGTATCGGGGACGCCTTTGCCCACGTCATTGCGGGCCGTGGTGTAGCGTCCCAGCGCCGCGACAAGGTCTTTCCGTTTCAATTCGTACTGTTCGAGGGCCGACATCTCGGTGTTTTTCGCGTCGGTCACTTTGTCCAGCAGCGGGACCAACTCGGCCGAGAGGTCAGCCACCGCGACAGCCGCTTTCGAGACAGAGTTCTTCAGGTCGTCCAACTCTTTCTTCGAGGAATAGACATCGTTGACGAACAGCACCCCGACCGCGCCTTTGCCAAACGCGATGCTCACCTTCGACTGCAGATCGGCATGTCGACTGATCCCGCCATGGGCACCGCTGAACGGACCATCGGCAACCGCCTGCTTGGGCGACTTGCGAACAATTACGACGACTTTGCCCTTCACGTCGAGATTGGCGTACTCCTCGAATTTCTGATCTTTGGCATCGATGCCATACCCCGCAAAGACCAGCTCCGCGTCCAGGTCGCCCGCTCCGCCAAACGACAGTGGCGTGTACTGCTCGCCCAGTTTCAGTTCGGTCCGAGCACCGGTCGGGCTGACCAGCGCGAGGCTGTTGCCTTCGCCCAGTTTCGCACCGGTCACCAGCGAGAATGTCTGGAACGGGCCACCGTTTACGGACTGGGTATTGAACCCCGCTTTTGTGAATTCCTCGCGGACATACTCCGCCGCTTTGTTGAGGCCTTCGGTCCCCACGCCGCGACCTTCCATCTCGTCGGCCGCGAGCAGTTTGACATCGGACAGAATCCGTTCGGTACGCGCCGTGGCGTCGGCCGCACGTCCCAGAGGAGCCAGCGCCGTCAACGCCAGCAGCAGCAATCCGGTCAGACTTGCGGCCACGGGAACCCGCCCGCCCATAAACCAACCAGGCCGTGGCCCCCCGACGTTCGCTGGCTGGCTCGACGGTGATTGGGTCGACGTTGTCCGTTCCGCTCGATGTCCCATCTCATGCATTGCGACTGCTCCTGATATCGATCCGTCCCCGAACGCGTGCGAGCCGAGGAACTGGTGGTGCGCTCTAAACCGTGAGAATACCGATCGCGAAACAATCAGCCTATCGAGCGACAGTCGCCCCTTGGGAAGCCGGAAGCGTGAGCGCCCGGAGGCACGTCATCCGCCATGCCCAAGACGGCACGCGACGGGATCAAAGACCGTGCCATGCTTGCACCGTTTCGGGGCAAGCATGGCAACCGCGAAACAGCGCCGCACTCACCCAGATCGCGTCTTTCCTGAAATTCGACAACGAAGCGAGTCGACAGCCGTTCGCATGCTTGCCCCGCAAAGCCAGTGCAAGCATGGCACACCGAAATCAACTCCTTGTCGCCAGTTTCATCCAACCCGCTCGTTCACGGAGTTTCCAAACTCACCACGGGCGGTCATGACGACATTTGCCCAACACCGCCCGGGGCACCTTCAGCAGGTACGTGAACGTCGGGTTGACATACTGCGTCACGCGGGCTTCCAGCACCTGGCCCAACAGCAGATACGCCTCCTGAGGCGAGAAGGCAAAATCCTCTTCCATCCAGCGGACCAGCTCTTCGAGGCCGAGTCGAAACGCGTCCTCCGCCGGGCGGGCCTGGGTCGCCACCATCAGATGCGTCGCATTGCTGAGGCGTGGCCAGGTCATGCTCGCCGGCAGTGGATGCACCCGCGGTGTCACCCGCACCAGTCCGCTCGCCTCGATGCCTCCCGCTCCGCAGATCTCGCCATCCCCTTGAATGGCATGCATATCGCCAATGTGCAACAGCGCCCCAGGCCGGGCAATCGGCAGATAGACCGTGCAGCCGGTGGTGATCTCCTGGATATCGAAGTTGCCGCCAAACCGCGTGGCCCACGTGTTGTTGAAGGTTTCGTATTCCGACGACACGCCGACAAATCCCAGCATGGGGCGCGCAGGCAGTTTCAGCGTCTCGCTCCAGTGAATCGTGTTGTTCTCGATCTGCACCACCTTGTGGGCCGGCCCAATCCCCGAATGCCCCAGCCACCCCGGAAACGCCCCGTTCGACCCGCGGTAATTGGTGAACCCCAGTGGATCAAGCACGATGGGCCCGACCTCGACCCCCAGCATCTGCCCCGGCTCCGCACCGCGCACGAACGTGCATCCACTGGAAGGATTGCCGCCGCGGAGAAGCGCTCGCAGCCGCTCCCCCTCGGGGTGGGTGTCAAACCAAGGCCCGCGATTCAGTTGCGTCTGGATTTCGAACTCTTCTCCGGGATCGACGGTGAGGGTGGGCTCGTTGTGCGGTCCAGTCTCGAAGTAGAGCGTTGCGGGAGTCTGACGCTGCATCGTGGGGTAATCCTGTGGCGAGCCGACCCTGTCAGGGGTCGGTGGAGACGTGCGTTTCGTGCAGGTGATTTATGAACGCAATTTGACCACGCCGGAGACCGGCAAGCGAGTCCCCCTCGGCCCCCGCAGGACACCGACCCCTGACAGGGTCGGTTCGCCTGTCCCGACAGATCACCGGAAATTGAACGTGGTCGAAGCCGGGGGAATCGCTGTATGATCAAGTCTTGGTCAATCGGATCCGATGATCTGAAGGCGCATCGCGCCAACCCAATCGCCAGAGTCTCCGGGAGCATTCCCATGTCAATTCGCCACTTCGAACAGCCTCTCGGCCGACGCGATGCCCTGCTCCGGGGCGGTGGGGGTTTTGGCGCCGTGGCACTCGCGGGACTGCTGGCGAAGGACTCCCGCGCGGCGACGCCGGAACCACGTGTCGCACCGCTCAATCCGCTCGCCTCGCGGGCCGGTCATTTCGAGGCGACCGCGCGGAGTGTCATCTTCCTGTTCATGGACGGTGGCCCCAGCCACATCGACACGTTCGACCCCAAGCCCGCCGTCAACGAGTACGCGGGCAAGCCACTGCCCCCCTCCATCAAGCGGGCCCACACCCCGATGGGCGTGTCCGAAAACCCGCTCCTCGCCAGCCCCCGCACCTGGACCCGTCACGGAGAATGCGGCCTCCCCGTCTCCGAGTGGTACCAACACGTCGGCGAATTGGCCGACGATCTCTGCGTGATCCGCTCCTGCTGGGCCAACGGTCTCAACCACGTCGGCAGCGTCTGCCAGATGAACACCGGCAGCATTCTCGCCGGCCGTCCCAGCCTCGGCGCCTGGGTGACGTACGGCCTCGGGTCGGTCAACGAGAATCTGCCCGGCTTCGTCGTCCTGCTCGACAACGACCGCGAACCGCCCGGAGGCAGCCGCGTCTGGGGGACGGGGTTCATGCCCGCCACCTACCAGGGGACTCGCTTCCGCAACGGCAAAGCCCCGATCCTGCATCTCGCTCCGCCTGAAGACGTCCGCGGCGCCGAGCAGCGCCAGGAGCTCGCCTTCCTGCAATCGCTGAATCGACGGCACGCGGAAGTTCGCCCCGGCGATACCGAACTCGAAGCCCGAATCGCCAGCTACGAACTCGCCTTCCGAATGCAGGCCGAAGCCCCGGAGGCGGTCGACCTCAACCAGGAGACCGAGGCCACCCGCGCAATGTACGGGCTGGACAACCCCGCGACCCAGGCGTTTGGCCGCAACTGTCTGCTCGCCCGCCGGATGGTCGAGCGCGGGGTCCGGTTTGTGCAGCTTTACTCAGGTTCGGGCAGCCAGTGGGACGCACACTCGGCCATCGAAAAAAACCACTCCGGCCTCTGCAAATCGACCGACCTGCCCATCGCCGGCCTGCTCCGCGACCTCAAGCAGCGAGGGCTGCTCGATTCCACGCTCGTCGTCTGGGGAGGCGAATTCGGCCGAACCCCCATGTCCGAAAAGGGCGACGGTCGCGACCATAACCCCTACGGCTTCACCGTCTGGTTTGCGGGTGGTGGCGTCGCCGGGGGCAAAGTTCTCGGCTCGACCGACGACTTTGGCCTGCACGCCGTCGAAAACCGGGTCCACGTCCGCGACCTGCACGCGACCATGCTCGAGCTGATGGGACTCGACCACGAGCAGTTGGTCTACGTCCACCAGGGCCGCCCCGAGCGGGCCACCGTCAACGAAGGTCGCGTGCTCTCCGAAGTTTTCGCCTAAACCCAATCACGCCACCAGTCGTAGCGGAAGCCGTGAGGCTTCCCCCGGGCGTCGATTCCACGCAACACCCGCTCCTCCGGGCGCTCACGCTTCCGGCTCCCTAATTTTGCACAGCCCCCAGAGATCAGCGACGGCACCCCGGTTTTGCCTCAAAACCACGTCACGCTTGCTTGCTCGGGGTTCGTCGCTACAATCGTTGGATTCTGCGGCGCGCTCACATGGAGGCGTGCGCGTATGGATTGCCATAAGTTGTTGCTAGAGGTGGCTTTGTGATTGCTGTTCAAGACCCCATCGATGTCCGTGAACTGCTGCACTCGAAGTCGGCGTTTGGACTCGAGGAAATTCTTCGACTGGAAGCCGCCGTCGCGCGGGGGCAGGCGCGGGACGTTCGGATCGAGGCAGATGCGCTGATCGGAGAGATCGAGGGTGGTGAAAAGAGCAAGGCGAAAACCTTCGCCGCCGGTGTCGCAAAGTACTTTCTGGGCGAGCACGACGAGGCCCGCGGCCTGCTGAACAAGCTCGCCGCCACCGACGCCACCGCGGCGTTCTACCTCGGCCATGTCCTGCATGCCCTGGGCCTGTTCGGTGAATCGGCCGAAGCCTACGAAACCGCCAAAAAGAACGGCTACGAAGCGGTCCAGTGCCTGCTCTTCATGGCCGCCGCCCAGCGTGGTGCCCGCGACCTCGACGCCGCCGAAAAGACGCTCAAGCTCGCGTCGCAAGCTGGTGCCACATCGAAGGCCGGGGCCGAATACTGCTACCAGATGGGTTGCGTCCTCTCCGATAAGGGCGACAGCTACGGCGCCGTCGAGTACTTCGAACGCGCCATCGACATGGACCCGCAGCATTCCCGGGCACTGTTCTGGCTCGCCAACGAAAACGCGACCCGCGGCAACGACGACGAGGCGATCAAGCTCTACGAGCGGGCCCTCTCCCGTCCGCCGTTCCACGAGTCGGCCCTGATGAACTTGGGCCTGCTCTACGAAGATTCCGAAAACTACTCGGCGGCCGCGTTCTGCTTCCGCCGCGTGCTGGAAGCGAATCCGATTCATGCCCGCGCCCGGCTCTACCTGCGGGATATCGACGCCGCGGCCGACATGTACTACGACGAAGACTCGCTGAAGAACGCGGCCCGGATGAAGCAGATTCTCGAAATCCCGGTCACCGATTTCGAACTCTCGGTCCGCAGCCGGAACTGCCTGCAGAAGATGGGCATCCGCAACCTGGGCGACCTGACGCGTGTCTCCGAGCAGGAACTGCTCGCCGGCAAGAACTTCGGCGAAACGTCGCTCCAGGAAATCAAGGAGATGATGACGTCGAAGGGACTGCGTCTGGGCCAGCAGGTGGCTGGCAAGGAACGCACCCGCGACCTCGCCTACGTCCACGAGCAGCTCGATCCGCAGCAGCAGGCGCTGCTCAGCCGGACGGTGGGGGATCTCAACCTGTCGGTGCGTGCCCGCAAATGCATGACTCGCCTGGGCATCTCGACGATCGGGGAACTGATCCTGCGTACGCCGGACGAACTGCTGGAAAGCAAGAACTTCGGGGTGACGTCGCTCAACGAAGTCCGTGGCAAGCTCCAGGAAATGGACCTGAAGCTGCGCAACGACTGAGACCGGTGTCTGTGGGAACCCGGCGTTGCCCCGGCCCCGCGGACTGATTGAATCTGGAATACAACCGCCGGGCCGGTGGGGTGGATCGCACCCCGCGGCCCGGCGGTTTTTTGTCGTGTTTGGGTTAGGATGGAACCGGGTCTTCCCGTCTCCGGCGTCGCGGTATTGATCGCAGCGGCGCTGTTCGCGGGTGGTGATGGGGCGTCCGGTTTTTCGTGCGGGTGGTCGACATGTTTCTCGATCGAGTGACAATCCAGGTTCGGGGCGGCGACGGCGGCGATGGCTGCATCGCGTTCCGGCGCGAGTACAAAGTGCCCAAGGGCGGCCCCAGCGGTGGCGACGGTGGTGATGGCGGCAACGTCGTCATCCGGGCCGAGCGAAACGTCGACTCCCTCTACGCGCTGGCGGGTCACAAGCACTTCGTCGCCGAAGCAGGTGTCCCCGGCAAGGGGAGCACCTGGGACGGCAAAAACGGCGAAGACATCGTGCTGCTCGTTCCCCCAGGTACGCTCGTCAAGGACTTCGCCACCGGCGAGCTAATCCGCGATCTGACCGATGAAGGCGAAGAAGTGATCGTCGCCAAAGGGGGCAATGGTGGCCGCGGAAACTCCGCGTTCGCCACCTCGACCAACCGCGCGCCGCGCGAATGCGAAGCCGGCGTGCCGGGCGAAGAGCGGAAGATCAATCTCGAACTCAAGGTGATTGCCGACGTCGGGCTGATCGGCAAACCGAACGCCGGGAAATCGACGCTGCTCTCGCGGCTGTCGCGGGCCCATCCGGAGATCGCCGATTATCCGTTCACGACGAAGTACCCCAACCTCGGAATGGTGCAGGTCGGCCCCGACCACGGGTTCGTCGTCGCCGATATTCCCGGTCTGATCGAGGGCGCCCATGCCGGCCATGGCCTGGGGCACGAGTTCCTCAAGCATGTCGAGCGGACCAAGGTGCTCGTCCACCTGATCGAGCCCGATCCCGCCGACCAGACCGACCCGGTCGACAACTACCTCCAGATTCTGGAAGAGTTGCGGTTGTACGATGCGAGCCTGGTGACGCGTCCGGAAATTATCGTCGTTTCCAAGGCGGAACTGGCGACATCGGTCGATGTGGCAGACATGATGGAGAAGCGCCTGGGCAAGCGGCCTTTGCTTATTTCCGCCGTCACAGGAAAAGGCTTGCCGGACCTGATTCGCGCCGTGTGGGAGATTGTCCGCGACATGCGGGAAGACGAAGCCCTCGCCAAACAGAAAGCGAAGCTCGCGGCAGCGGCAATCGCCGCAGAACAGCCCGAGAAAGTGTGACCGTTCCGCTCACGCCAAACGCGTCAGGCAAAAAATCACAACCGTGTTGGTGTCAGGGGAGCCGGAAGCGTTAGCGCCCGGAGGATGCACGATGCCCGCTCGCAACCCCCCGAGCAGAACAATCATCCCCTTCCGCACCCCGCCTGTCCTGCAACGCCTGCGAGAGAAGTCACCATGAGCCAACCCCGTCTGTTCGCCGCGTTGCCGACGCTGTTGACCCTGGGCAACGCGGTGTGTGGCTTCGGCGCGATCACGTTCGCCGCCAAGGTGGGTCTCGCCGAACGGACCGGGTGGGGCCGCGACGACACCGAGTGCCTCTTCATCGCCGGCTGCCTCGTGTTCCTCGCAATGCTGTTCGACGCACTGGATGGCCGGGCAGCACGGTGGGCGAATCAGTCCTCCCAGTTCGGGGCGGAACTCGACAGCCTGTGCGATGCGATCAGCTTCGGTGTCGCCCCGGCATTCATCCTGGTGAAGTTCACACCCGACTTTCATCCCCGGATGCTCTGGGCGATCGCCGGTCTCTATGTTGTGTGCGCGGTACTGCGGCTGGCACGATTCAACGTCGAGACCGACGACGAAGACACGCACGACGCGTTCAGCGGACTCCCCAGCCCGGCCGCGGCGGGAACGATTGCCTCCTGCATGATCGCCTACCCCGAACTGGTCTACCGCGCCAACATGCTGGTGGCCGAGGGCGACTGGTGGAACGGCGTGCTGAAGGCGGCCGCGATCGGCATGATCCCGCTGACCAAGTTCGCCCTGCCGATCGTCACTCTCTGTGTCGCCTGCCTGATGGTGTCGCGGATTCGCTACGCGCATGTCTTCAATCGGTTGTTCCGCGAGAAGCAGTCGTTCCCCCATCTGTTGCTGCTGGTGCTGGGCATTGCCGTCTGCGTGGTAATTCAGGAACTGGCGATTCCGCTGTTGTTCGCGGGGTTTGCTCTGGGCGGGCCAATCCGACTGCTGTCGAACAGCATGGGGTGGACGGTCGCGACTCCTGTGGGGACAACCTCTGCCAAAAATGAACCACCGGCGGTCGAGCCTGGGACAGAATCGGGCACGGGGTCATCGGGCGCGATGACCCCCATCATTCGCTATCCAGACGAACAGCGGGCCTAGTCCAATCCTGCCAGCGCGGCGCATCGGCCGGCGCATCGATCCAGCGGACCGTTTCGGGTGGACCATCCAGCAACGGATCCAACGCGGGACCGTCGACCCAGACCATCGGCCCTTCGATCTCTAGCACCGTCCGCACGCCCGACCCGGCAAACTCCAGCCGATGGCCCGGAACCAGACCAGCCAGTTGATGCGGGTCGCGCACGAAACAGCCCGCCCGGCCCGCGTCGATGCAAACGCCATTGCGCCAGTCAGGCGTGGTGATGTCACTGAGCACGAGGTCGCGATTGGTTGACCGATGCGGCCGCCAGACCGGAGCGACCACTTCGACCGGGCGGACGGCATCCTCGGCCACCAGCGCCGGGCCATCAACCGTGACACGCGTCCCTTCCAGCGCGGTAATCGTTCGCTCGCCCAACTTGGCAAACCGCAGGCGATCACCCAACGCGAGGTGTCGCAGATCGGAAATGTCGGAGGCCAGAAATCGGGCGCTGCCTGGGACTGTATCGCGGAACGGAGCGTCGGACCGGGCGATGCCGCTCATCCACGGTCCGGCCGTCCAGGTGGCGATGCGCAGCCGTCTCTGAGGCGGGTCGTCGACCTCTCGAACGGGATAGAGGGCCGTGCAGAGGACGCTGCCCACGGAGAGTTTTGATACCGATGCCGGGGCGAGGTGGAGGATCACAATGTGACTACGGCCGGGCTCGAGTTCGATGGGAAACCGTCTCCCGCGTCGGCCCAGCGGCAGCCCCCAGGTCGACATTCCCCAGAGTCGGAACGTGCGTTCGATCTCGGCCGCTTCCAGATACTGCCGTAACACGCCCTGAGGCAAAAGCGCCCCGCTCGTGGCCGTCTCGTACTCGAGTTCGACCTCGCAGAGAATCGGTCCGAGGTCTGCGGAAATCGACGCTGGCAGCCGGAATTCAAGCAGGACGGTAGCCGGGTCGAGGGCTTCCTGACGCACGGAAACCTCCGTTCCCATCGGCGTGCGGGGCTGATCGAGCTGACTCCAGACGCGGGCATAATACGTGCGATCACTCTCGGCATGGGTCTCGATCAGAGTGCGGTAAAACTCCCAGTTCTGTCGACGCAGCCACGCTTCCCAGCCATCCCAGTCGTCGCGAATCGTGACGACTCGGGCCGGTGCCGCCGTGCGAAACTGGTCGAGGTACCGCCGTCGTTCGGTATCTCCCAAGGCATGAATGAGATAGTCGGCCCGAGTCGGCGTCCGCGCTCCGGCCACGAGGTCAATGAGCGACGTATACGTCGACAGCAGCCTGCGATCCGGCGGCACACGCTGCGTCTCGAACTCCATCGCCAGGTCGCGTGCCAGTTGGACCGTGGGACCAAAGCGAGCGGAAAGTCGCCCCCCCAGTTCGGGAACATCAATCTGATATGGGGCTTGCGGCGCAGGCTGCCGCTCGATCTCCCGCGAATAGCGCCTCGCGAGCTGCGTCGTCTGCACCGCGAGGGCGATGCAGAGCAGTGTCTCCAGTCGGACAGCCGTCAACGGCGCTCGCAGGAGCGCGGGGCCAGTGATCCTGGCGAGCGATCCGACCGCCTGGGCCAAGGCGAGCGGCAACGCGACGTACAGCACGCGCGTCAGCGGGAACGTATACCGCCATTCGATATGCCCGCCCGCCATGCTGAGCAGCGCCGCCACGAACGGACTGAGCACCAGCAGCAACGACAACG
>JAIXZD010000123.1 GCA_027489895.1 Planctomycetaceae bacterium | reverse complement strand
CCTTGGTGTCTTTGTGCCTTGGTGGTGAAAGGAGATCCCCGGGCGCTAGTCGATTCACGGACCCCTGTGAGGGTCGGCTCGCCTGGCTGTCGGAATCGCGTGGCAGTCGGTCTTTCGACGGACGCGGCGTTTGTCTTACCTTGGGGTCTTGCCGCTTTGAGGTCGACAGACGAAAGGACGCTGGAGTGGTCCCTGCCACGGTCGTAGATGCGGCAAGTCGCTGGCTGCAGGCCGGGGAGTATGGCCTGGCGCGGGAGGTGTTCGCGGGCTGGCTCGCTTCGGCCGGGCTGGCTGCCGAGCCTTGGGAGGTGCTGCTCGACTTCTGTGTCGCGCGGGACGACTGGTCGGCCGCGCTGCAGGTGACGGAGGCGTGGCAGGCCGCGCGGGTTGCGGCTGTGGTAAATGCCGCTGAATCGCGGGCAGGCGGGCACGGGGCGTCGCCTTGGTTTTGTCTGGCGCTGCGGGCGAGTCGGGCGGGTCGGTTCGCGGACGCGTGCGGGTGGTGGCGGGCGGCGGGTCGCGAAGAACCGGCCAATCGCGACGTCTGGGGCAATCTCGCAGCGTGTGAGCTGTCTTGCGGCGATCTCGATGCGGCCGAACAGGCGGCGCGGCAGTCGGTCACGCTCGATCCATCGTTTGCGACGGGGTGGGACCGGCTGGGTCTGATTGCCTTGGCCCGCGGGCAGGGAGAGGTTGCGCTCGCGCATCATGAACAGGCGACCCGACTGGAGCCTGCGCTGACGGGGGCGTGGATCAATCTGGCGGCGGCGGCGCTGTCGCAAGAGCGTGCGGAGCTGGCGCAGGCGGCGGCGTCTCGCGCCTTGGCGCTGGATGACGGTCGGGCCGAGGCCTGGTTCAATCGCGCGGCGGCGGCCGATCACCTGGGGCAGACAGCGGCCGCGCGGCAGGATTACGCCCGCGCGTTGAGACTGCGTCCCCAGCGGTCGGCGATGACCGATGCCTGGCGGATTCAGCAGGCGAGTCTCTTGCCCGCGATCTATCCTGATGTGGCGGCAATTGAGGCGAGCCGAGTGGAGTTTGCCCGGCAGTGGCAGTTGCTGTGCGACGAGGGGTTCCGGTTCGACCCGACGCAGGCCCCCTGCCCCATCCGGTTTCGACTGGCGTATCAGGGCCAGAATGATCGGCTGCTGCAGGCCCAGATTTCGCGGGTGATTTCGGTCGATGCGCGGCAGCCTTTGCCAGCGGGTTCGGGTGGCCGCCGGGTGCGGGTCGGGTTCGTCTCGCGGTTCCTCAAGGAGCACACTGTCGGGCAGCTTACCGCGGGGCTAATTCTCGGGCTTGATGCCACGCGGTTCGAGACGATTGTCCTGCATCTGGGCGCGGCCCGGGGACCACTGGCCGAACGATTGAGGGCGGGGATGGCGCGGTCTGTCGAGCTGCCGCTGGCGGTCGAACCGGCGGCACGTGCGATTCGCAAGGCTCGGCTGGATGTGCTCGTCTATCCCGACATCGGCATGGAACCGGTCTCACTGTCGCTGTCGTCCCTGCGCCTTGCCCCGAGGCAACTCGTGCTCTGGGGGCACCCGGTGACGACCGGGTCGCCCGTGATTGATGGCTTCGTCTCCAGTTCTTTGGCGGAGCCACCCGACGCAGCCAGTCACTACAGCGAACGGCTGCTGAACCTGCCGCTGCTGCCCGGAGTGATTGATCGCCCCATGCGCTCTGGCCGCCCGATTTCGCGTGAGGAATTGGGGCTGCCTGCGACGGGTCGGGTTTATCTCTGCCCGCAAAGCCTGTTCAAGCTGCATCCGGAGATGGACCGGTTGTTCGAGGGGATTGCCACACGCGATGCGGCGGGATGGATTGGTCTGATTGAACCGCCGGAACCGGAATGGCGGCGACAGCTTGAAGCGCGATGGAAGGGTGCGGTCGGAGAGCCTGCGGACTGGACGCGGCAGGTGGTCTGGGTTCCGCGGGTGGACGCGGTGAGGTTTCTCGACCTGCTTGCTTGCGCGGATGTGCTGCTGGATACCCGGCCGTTTGGTGGCGGCTTCACGACGTATCAGGCGCTGGCGCTGGGGACGCCCGTGGTCACGTGGCCGGGGGAGTTTCTGCGGGGGCGCGTCACGCTGGGCTGTTATCGGCAGATGGGCGTTGCGCGGTACGTGGCCCGTTCGGCCGAGGAGTACGTCGAGCTGAGCCTGGCCGCTGCGCAGGTCAGCCCGCGCGAGCGACATGACCTGGCCGAGGCGGCTGGGGCACTGTTTGACCGGACGGATTTGATGCCGGCTTGGGAAGCGGTGCTGCGCGGGGAGTGGTCTGGAATGTCGTGAGACGTCACAGACTTGGCCGGTGGACGTCTGGCGGCGCCGGGAACTCTCACGAGTTCCGCTACAGAGTTGGGGAGATCAGTCTTGTTCGGGCATTTTGGAGACGGCTTTGTCGCCCGAGTCGTCGTAGATGAGGCGCATCGTGCCTTCCTGGGCGGCGGCGCCACCTTTGACGACGTACTTTGTCGCGTAGTCGAGGACTCCGAACGGCACTTTTTCGTGGTTGCGGGCGGCGACGGTCAACTGCATCGTTTCGGTCGCGCTGCCCAGTTCGCGGGTTCGCGTGCCGGAGACGCCAGCGGCCTTGAGTTCGCCCAGCTTGGTCTTCACAGTCGCTTCGGAGATCGGCTTGGAATTGTCGAGCGGGCCATGGAACAGCATGTCGAGCATGCTGCCGACATCTTCGGGCAGTTCGCCTTCTTCCTTCACCCCGGCGGCATCTTTGCCCCAGGCTTTGACGATGAAGTTGCGGGGGTTATGGCCTTTGACGAGGGCAGTTTCGGGGATGAGAAACTTGCCGACGCTCACCTGTTTGGCTTTGCCGTCGGACAGTTCGCTGGAGATTTCGATCCAGCGGCAGGGGCCCTGGTCTTCCGTGGTGCGCTTCCCGACGGACGAGATGGTGACGGTGCCGGTCACTTCGCCGACTTTCCCGCCTGAGGAAAAGGTCATCGTCGCCTTGTAGCGAACCCAGGTGCCGTCTTCAGGGAGCTGGTAGACCAGTCCATCGGCCCGCAGGGGGGTTGCGGTTTCGACGGGTCCGGTTCCCACAAGACCAGTGGCGAAGAGGCCGAACCCGACGATTGCCAACCACCCGGACAGATTCCGCTTGCGCCGCATCGCTCAACTCCGTTTGAGAACCACGCCCCGAAGCCTGTGCGGGGGCTGGGTGGAAGGTATGAAATCGAGGCGGAGGGGTGAAAGAGCAATTGGGGCGTGGTCGAGGCAGGTTTCACCACCAAGGCACGAAGGCACCAAGGAAAGGCAGAGCAGGCTCTGCCGAGAAGACGATGGAGAGCGATGGGACAGGGCCTTGTCGCCAGGCCCTTCAGTTGTTCATGGCATCTCAACGGATCGGCGCCGAACGGACGCGTGTCAACCCCGGCACGCCAAAAATTCATCAAAATCCCCTTTCAAAGCGGGTCTCTGGCCCGTAAACTACAGAGACTGGCAGAGGGGATGAGGAGCGTCTCTTCCGCCAGATCGACGTGACCGGCTGCTGATGATTGGCGTGTGTTCCGGGTCCGTTTCGTTCAGGGTCTTTTTTCCGAGTGCAGGCCATGTTTGTCGCCCCGATGAGGCTCGACTTAAAGTGGTAACCCCCACGGTGCCGATCGCCCGTCTTGAGGACAGGTGATTGGGCCGGTTGGGTTGCCGATGAGGACAGCCACCCACTGTCCGAAGGCACCTTGGAAGCAGCGTTCGGTGTTTGAGTGAGTTGGCCTTGGAAGCAGGTTCTCAGGGAAGGAGAGCCGGGGCGATTCACTCCCGACAATCTCGGTCGACCCGGGCGAATCTCGTCTGATCTGTTGTCCCGCATGAGTTGGCGGGGGAGCACCAGTTGAGACCTCTCTCCCGAAGTTCGAATCGCACCGCCTGCCGTTTCCGCCGGACACCGTGTACCGAGCGATCTTGAGTTCCCGACGGTTCTCCGTCACCCGCCTTTTGCCCGTCTGACCAGTGTGGTTGGCGGCGCGTCTGTTTTCTGCCGGATTGCACCCTGAACGCGGTGTGGCCGGTTCCTTCCTTCAGCCTGAAGAGCCATGAAAGACCTCCATCTCGTCAGAAACATCGGGATCTCCGCCCACATCGACTCGGGCAAGACCACCCTCACCGAACGCATTCTGTTCTACTCGGGCCGCATTCACAAAATGAATGAGGTCAAGGGCGGAACGGGCGGGGCCACCATGGACTACATGGACCTCGAACGCGAAAAGGGAATCACGATCACCTCGGCCTGCACCGCGGTCCAGTGGGGTGAGAATCCCATCAACGTCATCGACACCCCCGGCCACGTGGACTTCACGGTCGAAGTCGAGCGCAGCTTGCGCGTGCTCGACGGCGCGATCCTGGTGCTCTGCTCGGTCGGCGGCGTGCAGTCGCAGTCGCTGACGGTCGACCGTCAGATGAAGCGGTACGGCATTCCCCGGATTGCGTTCATCAACAAGATGGACCGCATCGGCGCGAATCCGTTCAGCGTCATCGAGCAGGTTCGGGACAAGCTCGGCGTCACCCCCTGCCCTCTGCAGGTGCCGATGGGAGCTGAATCGAGCCTGCAGGGCGTGATCGACCTGATCACCATGCAGGCGGTCTACTTCGACGGGGACGATGGTGAAGACCGTCGCCGCGAGGCGATTCCGGCGGAGTTCCAGGATCTGGCCAACGAGTACCGGGTCAAGATGCTCGAAACGCTGTCGATGTTCGACGACAAGCTGATGGAAGCGATGCTGGAAGAGCGGGAAATCACCGCCGAGGAACTGTACCCCATCATCCGGAAGGCGACGATCGCCCGGGAAATCACGCCGGTCATGATGGGCTCGGCCTACAAGAACAAGGGCGTGCAGGAGCTGCTGGACGGGATCTGCCGCTATCTGCCCAGCCCGCTCGACCGCAACATTTCGGCGACCGACCTCGACCAGAAGCCGGTCGTTCCGGAAGGTGCCCCGGAAGGAGCGCGGCCGGAACCGGTCAAGGTGAAGCTGGAGCCCAAGGACGACCTGCCGCTGGTGGCGATGGCGTTCAAGATCATTGAAGAGCAGTACGGCCAGTTGACCTACACCCGGATTTATCAGGGGAAGATCGTCAAGGGCGATACCTATGTGAATACGCGTACGGGCAAGCGGGTCCGCTTTGGACGACTGGTCCGGATGCATGCGAATGAAAAGGAAGACATCGATTACGCCGGCGCCGGGGACATCATCTCCATCGTCGGGATCGAATGCGCTTCGGGGGATACGTTCTGCGCCGAACCGGCCAACTACGCCCTGGAAAGCATCTTCGTTCCCGAGGCGGTGATCCGGTTGTCGATCGAACCGGCCAAGCGTGACGGGGCGGACAAGCTGTCGAAGGCCCTCGAACGTTTCCGCCGCGAAGACCCGACGTTCCGCGTCATGACCGACCCGGAAACGGGACAGACGCTGATCGCCGGGATGGGTCAGTTGCACCTCGAAATTTATACCGAGCGAATCAAGCGCGAGTATAAGGTCGAGTGTGTGGTGGGCGAGCCGCGCGTGGCGTATCGCGAGATGCCGACGCAGGTGGTCGAGTTCGACCACAAGCACAAGAAGCAGACCGGGGGTTCCGGTCAGTACGCCCACGTGAAGGGGCGGCTGGTACCGCTGGGAGAAGATTCGCCCGAGACCTACATCTTCGACAACAAGGTGACCGGCGGTCGTATTCCCAAGGAATACATCCCCGCGATCGATGAAGGCTTCCAGCGGGCGCTCCCCAAGGGTCCGCTGGCGGAATGCGAAGTGGTCAAGGTGCAGATGACGATCGAGGACGGTAGCTACCACGATGTTGACTCGTCCGATATGGCGTTCAACATCTGCGGGTTCGACTGCATGCGCGAAGCGCTCAAGAAGTCGAAGATGACGTTGCTCGAGCCGATCATGAAGGTCGAAATCGAAGTGCCCAGCGAGTACCAGGGGTCGGTCACCGGTCACCTGGCGAGCAAGCGGGGCGTGATTTCGTCCAGCACGGTCCGTCAGGGTGTCTGCTACATCGAAGGGGAAGTTCCGCTGGCGACGATGTTCGACTACGCCAACGAACTCCGCTCGATGACGCAGGGCAAGGGTGGTTTCACAATGGAATTCGCGGCCTACCGGCAGGTGCCGAAGTCGCTCCAGGAAGAAATCATCAACAAACGGAAGGCCGACAAGGAAGCCAAGCTGGCGATGAAGTAGTGTTCGTCAGGGCGACCAGATCGCCTGTTTGAAGAATGGTTTTCCAGCCCGCATCAGCCACGAGTGGTTGATGCGGGCTGATTTCTTTTCGGGGGCGGGAGGAGCGGAGACGAGGAGGGGGGACAGAGACGTGTCCACGTTGCGTTTTGGCAACGTTCCGGCTCCGGGGGGATTCCCCGGCAGGATCGGGTCGTTCGTCATGCCGTCCGGGTGGAATTCCGAGTTCCCTGGTGGGACCGAGGCCAGACGGATTGCAGAATAGGAGTATCCATTCTGGCGCTTGTCCCGATCGAACTCCTTCTGCGTGACCCTGTATGTTTTCGTGGCGAACACTCTGGGGGGCCGGACGATCCCGTTCGGGTTCCAGGACACCGGCGGCCGCCCACATGACCTGGGCGAAGAGCCGGATGGGGCGAAGCCTCAGCAGTGCGGGCCTGTTCATGCGGCAGCAGCTCTGGATCTGGCCGATCATTGCCGTGCTGACGCTGTCGGTCGTCGGGTTCTTTGTGCTGCGGGCGATCAGTTCGACGATTGAAGCGAGCATCACCGCGCAGCTCGAGGGCACGCTGGCGATGGAAACGGCGATGCTCAAGCAGTGGTTCCGGCAGCAGGAAACGAGCGCCGAATCGCTGGCGAGCAGCCAATTGGTGCGGGATGCCGCGCAGAAACTGCTGGCGGCCTCGCGGATGGTGCCAGTGATTGCGGAACCGGTCACGCCGGAAGTTGCTGCCAAGAAACTCGCGGACGTGGCACAACTGCGGGAAGCGCTCAGTCATGACCTGGGGTCGTTCCTGGCGGCTCATGAATTCACGAGCTATCTGCTCTGCGACAAGGACGAAGCGATCCTCGCGTCGAGCCAGGCCGAGCTGGTTGGCAAATCGCAGGTCGACCAGTATCGGGGTTTCCTGCGGGCGGCGCTCAAGGGGCAGACAACGATCTCGGCTCCGTTCAAGAGTATCAGTGCGATCAAGAACGCCGATGGGGTGTTGCAGTACAACGTGCCGACGATGTTTGTCGCGGCGCCGGTGCGGGACAGCACGTTTCAGGTGGTGGCCGCGATCGCGTTTCGCATTCGGCCCGAAGCGGGTTTCACGTCGATTCTGCAGACCGGGCGGATCGGTGATTCCGGTGAGACGTATGCGATCGACAAAAACGGCGTGATGGTGTCGAACAGCCGGTTCGATAACGACATGATCCTTGCGGGGATGCTGCCCGAGATGGACGGCGCGGCGTCGATCCTGAATGTCCGCGTGATCGATCCCGGAGGCGACATCACGGCCGGGTTCCGTCCCGGGGTGCGCCGGTCGGAACTGCCGCTCAATCTGATGGCCCGATCGGTCACGGCGGGTGAGACCGGGCGGAATGTGACTGGTTACCGCGACTATCGCGGCGTGTCGACAGTGGGGGCCTGGACCTGGCTCGACGAGTACAACGTCGGCGTGGTGACGGAAGTCGACTATGCCGAGGCGTATCGGCCGCTCACGATTCTGCGCTGGGTGTTCGGCACGCTCTATGTGCTGCTTTTGGCCTCTTCAGTGGCGATCTTTGTCTTCACGCTGATTGTCGCGAAGTTGAATCGCAAGGCGCAGGAAGCGGCGATCGAGGCCAAGCAACTGGGGCAGTACCAGCTCGATGAGAAGATTGGCGCGGGGGCGATGGGAGTGGTGTACAAGGGGCATCATGCGATGCTCCGACGGGCGACGGCGATCAAGCTGCTGGATGTTGGCAAGACGACCCCGGCCGCGATCGAACGGTTCGAGCGCGAGGTGCAACTGACCTGTCAGCTCAACCACCCGAACACGATTGCGATCTACGACTTCGGCCGCACCCCCGAAGGCGTGTTCTATTATGCAATGGAGTATCTGGACGGGATCGATCTCCAGGCGCTGGTGGGTAAATATGGCCCGCTTCCGGAAGAGCGTGTCCTGCATATTCTCCAGCAGATGTGCGGGTCGCTCTATGAGGCGCACTCGCTGGGGCTGGTCCATCGGGATATCAAACCCGCGAACATCATGCTGAATCGCCGCGGCGCGATGCCTGACCTGGTCAAAGTGCTCGACTTTGGACTGGTGAAGGCGATGGACGAGAAGGCGAACCACGGGGCGACGAGTTCGGGCGGACTGCTCGGGACGCCTTTGTACATGTCGCCGGAAGCGATCGAGCATCCGGAGCGGGTCGATGCGCGGAGCGACATTTACGCGGTGGGGGCGGTGGGTTACTTCCTGCTGACCGGGGAACCGGTGTTCAACGCCCAGACGCTGGTTGAGCTCTGTCGGCAGCATGTCGCCGAGGCGCCGAAGCCGCCGTCGCTGCGGATGGGTCGTCCGATGCTGCCCGAGCTGGAATCGGCGATTCTCGCCTGCCTCGAAAAGTCACCCGCCCGCAGGCCGCAGACGGCACGCGATCTGGCGCTGCGGCTGGAACGCTGCCCGGAACGGCTGGACTGGTCGACTGATCGGGCCGACCACTGGTGGGACTGTCACGATCGCGGGCTGCCGCCCCAGACGGGAATGTCGACTGCGGTCAATCGGCGGGGTGTTTCGGAGACGATGGCGCGGACCCGCGTGGCGACCGGGGCGGAGATTGGCCCGGCCGGCGGAGTGGAGCGAGATCGGGACAGTGGTCCAGATTACGGCGAGACGTTTGTCGGCCCGACGAGCGGGGAGTAGCGCGAGCTGTCGGGGGGTGCGTCGACACCTCGGCGCGAGGTTTCCACCGACCCCTGACAGGGTCGGCTCGCCTGGCTGATCCAAAGTGCCTGCATCACAGTGCCTGCGTCAGTCGCGTTTGGCGCGGACGGACCAGCGTTCGTCGAAGAAGTCGGCTGCGACGACCTTGCCTGGATAGCGGGCGTTGGGGGGCGTCTTGACGTCGACGATCGCCCAGTCGGGCAGCTTGGCCACCTGGCGGGCGTTGTTGAGGTAGTCGTACTCGCGGTAGGTGAAGCCGCTGTTGAGCACGACATACTTCTGTGGGTTGAGCGGGTTCGGGTAGATGCAGAGCGGGACATACTCGGCCGCGGCATAGTCGGTCCCGCCGATCGAGAGCGACTGGGCGTTCCAGGTGATCGGTAGCTGACCCGCGAGCTTGGCCAGCAACTGGTTCGAGGTCGGGTCGCCCCAGACGACGACATGGTGTTTGGCGAGGTCGTCGTCGGTGACGTCGACATCGTTCTTCACGCGCGGTTCGCCTCGGAAGTGACGCCGCCATTCCTTGATGGCCCGCGTCATCTCCTGCTGCACCCAGGCTTCAATCGCGGGGTGGGCGGCTTTTCCCGTGGGCTTCACGATGAGGAACGAATCCATGAAGGCGTCGTCGATGGGGCCTTGCAGGTCGTGTCGCTTCTGCAAGCCTTCCGCAGGGAGAGCGCCCAGGACCCATTTCCCGTCGACCTTGTGGGCCGAGACTTCGAACGAGCGGTCGGACCACATCTTCGGTCCTTCGAGATTGAGTCCATCCACGGCGAGGACGACCGGTTTGGTCGGATCGAACGCAGCCCGTCCGGAGGGAATCTTCAGCGTGAACGCGGCGACGTTCTCGGTGATCACGCCGATCAGTTCATCGCCGATGATGGCGGCGTCGAGCTGAGCGCGGTCCCAGTGCTGGTCGAGGGCATCGATCTTCGCCCAGTACATCTGGTTGTACTTCAGCGAGTAGGTGGTGAGGTGGACGCGACGGGGGTTGGGATCGCGGCCCTGGGCCATGATCGAATCGAGCCGGGCTTCGAGTTCCAGCTTGGTTTCGGGGTGGTAGCTGTGACCGGTCTTGGGGCCGATGAGGTGCAGCAGTTGCATCCCTTCGTGCTCGAACCCGGCCTCCATCATGCGGGCGGCCTGAATCTGGATGTCGTCGGCGCCGCTGTAGGCGATCGTCGGCAGATGACTTAAGTTGGCGGCGTAGCCGGGGCAGTCGTACCAGGCCCAGAGCTTCTGCTCGTACCAGGTGGGCGAGAGGGTTTCCTTCTGGAAGACCTTGAGAAAGTCGGGCGTTTCCGAGAACCCGGCTCCCGGCGTGTTGCCCGCGAACAGGTCGGTGTAATGGACGGCCATCTGCCAGCAACCGGCTCCGCCCATCGAGAAGCCCCGCATGGCGATCCGGTTCTCGTCGATCTTGTAGCGGCTTTTCACCGAGTCCATCCCTTCCAGCACATCGACTTCCCCGGCCATTTTGAACGCGTTGCAGTACCGCCCGTAGGGGTGGAGCACGAACGTGTCGGCGGGGGCGAACTGACCCTTGCTCGACTGGGCGCCATGGATGAAGTTGAGCTCGCTCAGCTTCTCGCCCCGGCCATGCAGCCAGACATCGAGCCGGTGCTTGCGCGCTCCGTTGAAGGAGGCGGTGTCGGGAACGACCAGTCCATAGGGCTGGACGCTGCCATCGATCTTCGAGACATAACCTCGCGCGATGGGGCCGGTCTGCTTCGTCCAGGGAGCGTCACCAGCCAACAGCGATTTCGCACGCTCGATCCCCTGCCCCAGCAGTTTCTCGGCGACGGGGAATTCTTTGACGTCGAAGAACTCGTTGTACTGGAGGGCACCCGCCACGGCTTTGTGGAAGATGACCACATCGGGGAGGAGACCCGTCGTTTTCGGATCGGTCTTCTTTCCGAGCTCTGCCAACAACGCGGACAGCTCCGTGAGACCCGCTTCAAGTTTGGCGCGGACATCGGCAGGCACCTCGACCCCCACCTGCGGGACGGGGCGGACATTCTCGGCGAGGTTGTCCGCCGGTCCGTCGGCCCAGGCCGGTTGACCTGAGAGTCCCGAAAGCCCGGCGAGCAGCAGGGCCAAGGTCACAGTGACGTACACCGACCGCATCAGGCGACGAGGAAATCCGTTCAATTCCATTCTCCTTCAAGGAACTCAACCCAATATCAGAGCGACCGGTCTCGGACCACCCGGTCGACGTCACGTGCCTGCAAAAAATAAGGCGTCCCCCAAGGAACGCCCCACTTTTGACTTTTGACTTCGCGCAGCGCCTACGCCTTGGGCTTTCGCGGCTTCGCGAATTTTACCTTTTCCAGGTACTTCCGCGGCTGCTTGGAGATCGGGTCGACCCGGCCACTCACCGCGGTAATCGCTTTCATCACCTCGGTGTAATGGAGTTCAAAGTCGGGATCGATCTCGACGGCGATGTCAGACGACAGCGAGCTGCCGGGCCGACCGATCACGTTGAGCACTTGCCGGTTCAGTTCGGCATAGGCGCGG
>JAIXZD010000184.1 GCA_027489895.1 Planctomycetaceae bacterium | reverse complement strand
CGTAGGATTTGTCGTCATGCCAGATCACGTTCATGCGCTGATCTGGTTTTCGAGGACAGGTCAACTCAGCCGATTCATGCAGCAATGGAAGGGCCGCAGTTCAAAGGGAATCAAACAGTTCCTGTGGGAGGCCGTTCCAGCGTACGCCGCGCGGTTTCCCAGATCCGATCCCATCTGGCAGGTCCGGTTTTACTCGTTTGAGGTCTATTCGCCGGCGAAGATCGAAGAAACGCTGAACCACATGCACCTGAACCCAGTGCGGGCCGGGTTGGTCTCGAAAGCTGTTGAATGGCGATGGAGCTCGGCGCGAAGGTACATCGAAGGCCGAACGGTGGAAGTTCCCATTCAGTGGGCGGATTGACAAGAGAGAAGGGGGTGCTCGATGACCGCCTCTTGTGACTGCGTCACCCAGACGCTCAAAGCAGCGTCTGGGCCACCCGCCATGCTCCACATCGCCTGCGCGTTCATCGCCTTCCGCACCGCAGGCATTCTGGGATAGGCTCTAATCCGATTTGGCGGAGACTGGAGTTACGAATGGCTTGGCACGTGCCGCACAGGTTTCATCGGAGGCTCGGAAACGATATCTTTGACGATCGCACCGATAGCCGCTGGATCAAGAGGAGTAGTGTACTCCGGCATCCCAGCCTCACGAATGTATCCACCTGTTTGGTACTGCCTAGCCGGAAGAATGTGAAGGAACGCCTCATCTCCTTGATGTGCCAAATGAATCAATTGCCATTTCTTCTCCAGAGCCGTCCATCTTTTCTCACTGGCAAGCTTCAAAATATGGTCTTCCCCCATCTGAGCTTCATCGTCAGTCAATCCTTCGCGGCCACTACGCAAAGACAGCAAGACCGCCTCGCCAATCAGCACTGGCTCTGCATCACGGGGAAAAAGTGAAGCCGGAGGGCCTGAAGGGCACATGCCATTGATTTGCCTATGGGACGAGACGACGAGTATTCCCCTGTCGCTGTAGTAGATGTAGCAGATCTTCAACATGGTGGCTTGCATTGGGGGAACGGCCTTAGTCAACGGGAACATCCACCGAAACAATCGACTCATCTGAAGCTCCGTTCCGACGAGATCACGAAACAAACTGCACGACAACCTTGATGGATGGGTAAGCAACAGGTGCCTCACGCAGGAATCTCAAAAGTACGGCAACCTGAGCAGTTCCGTAGGGCAGGCTCCCGCCCACTGCTTTGAAGGTCTTTGTATCCGTTGGTTTTCGACGAGCTAAGGCCTTTTTTGCGTGTTTTCTTTTTCCTCGTGAACCATTCCGGACTCCAAAAAGTGTTTAGGAGCGATTCCGAGTCAGCGTCAGAATGAAGTCCCGTAGGGCAGGCTCCCGCCTGCCTTCCTGGCATGTTGGCGTGGGGCACGGCTAATTGTGGGACGTCTAATGCCCTCGAATCGGTAGTACTTGCTTGAGCCGGCGCCCCATCAAGTCCAGTCACTGTCCCATCGTGATTTAATCAAAAGAGCACCGCTTCACAAAGGCACGCACGACTCTTCTCTCCAGCCAAGCAAGAGCCTGTCCTACAACCGCACAGGCCTGTTTCCGCCTCGCGGGATCGCCGCACGAGCCCGTTCCAGGCGTCGCATGTCGCGGCGAGGCCCGTCGCCCCTCCCAGGGTCAGCAACCGTTCCAAGTAAGACGTCTCGATCGAGTGACGCAGACCTCTTGCTCAGCCTCCCTTCCATTGCGAAGCGGCGGTGAAATCTGGATGAAATCAGGTCCCCTGGCGTGCTTCGGGCATTCTCTCCTCTCCCGGTCGTGCGACAATCTCTGAAGGCCTTGGGAAAAATCCGTGGGCCGGTCCAGGATGTCTGACGCGCGGGTGGGGGCTGAGCCGGATCGACGGGTCGAAGAGACGGCAGGCGGAGCGGACCGATGACTGCCTACTCGCTGATTGTCGTCTCCGACCAACGCCTGGAACCGCTGGTCGTCGTGGACGCTCTGGATAGCGTGCTGGAAGCGGGCCGGGCCGATCTGTTGCGAACGGTCGCCGAGAAGTGGGGCATCCTCGCGGACGACATCACCGAGGCCGAGGCGGTCGCCTGCCAGCGTCGATTGCACGCACTTGGTCTCAAAACCGTCGTGCGGCCTGCAACGGAACTCGTCGATCCGCCCGAGCCTCAGTTTGCCAGTGCGGCCCGAGCCGATCCCCTGGGGTTTGCCTGGAAGGCTCGCGGCGATCTGGTGCTGACCGAATGGAACGAGGTCGCCTATGTCGACCTGCTCCAAATCGACGAGTCGAAGCACGTTCTCTACGAGGACTCGGAAGCCCAGGACGAAGGTCGCTCGAAGACCGTCCGACGGCCTGGGATCGTCACGAAACCCGGATTTGTCCTGGTCATTGGGACCACCACCCACGTAACGCACACCCCCGTGACGCAGATTCGGATCCGCTCCGACAAATTCTCGTTTGAATCGACCGGCCTGAAACTCGAACCCAGCGGCCTGGCCAACCTGAAACGACTCGCCCACGAAGTCGCCCGCCACGCGCCAACGGCGCTGGTGGGAAACAGCGTTCCCCGAACCCCCGACGCCCCCTCCAAACCCGAAGTCTGCCGGACCGAACGGATCGCCACCGCGAGAATCCGCTGGAAACTGACGCGTGCGATCCGCGGACTCTGACCAGATCGTGCAGGCCCCGATTTCAGTTCGCCAGGGCAAATCTACCGCCGCGACCACAGCGTGTGGGCGACGAACCAGTGGTTCCCGTTGTTCCAACCGAACAGTTCCGAGCAGGCCATGTAGAAGATTCGCCAGCGGTGGAACATCCGCCGGGCCTCGGCCTCGGGCAGGTTCTTTCGAAACACCGCGAGCACGTCAGCCCGCCGCGCGTCGTGCAGGGCGAGCCAGGCCTCGAGCGTTCGCGCATAGTGCCGGCCGTTCACATGCCAGTGATCTTCCATGACGAGGTCACGGGCAAAGTAGGCGAACAGCAGCGTCGAGGGCATGATGCCGCCCGTGAAGAAGTGCCGCGCCATCCAGTCGTTGTTGCCATCCACCTCGAACGGATAGGGGTGGGTGACGTGGCAGAACACGTGCGCGAACAGCTTGCCCTCTGGTTTCAGCCATCCGGCAATCTTGCGGAACAGGATCTCGTAGTTCCGCAGATGCTCGAACATCTCGACAGAGACCACCCGATCAAACTGGTCGTCCAGTTCCAGACGGTTGATGTCGCAGGTGAGCACCTTGAGGTTGCTCAATCCCCGGCGGGCGCATTCCCCCTCGATGTACTCCCGCTGCGTGGCCGAGTTCGAGACCGCCGTGATCTGCGACCGCGGATACGTCTCCGCCATCCAGAGCGCCAGCGACCCCCAGCCGCACCCCAATTCCAACACCCGCTGACCATCGGCCAATTGGGCCCGCGCACAGGTGAGCGCGAGCATCGTCTCCTCGGCCGCCGCCAGCGTCTCCACTCCCGCCGGCCAGTAGCAACTGCTGTACTTCAGCCGCGGACCCAGCGCGAGGCGAAAGTAATCGGTCGGCACTTCGTAATGCTGGGCGTTGGCCTCCCCCGTGGCGATGGCAAGCGGCCCGGCTTTCAGTTCGCGGACAAACGACCGGGTCGATTCCTGCCATGTTTCGCAGTCCTGCGCCGCTTCCACGGCGACGCGCTGCCGCAGCAGGCCGCGAATCCCCATGCGGACGGCAAAATCCGGTGCCCACCCCGTCTCCGCCAGTTCAATACCCCAACTCACAAGCCCGCTCCTCCACCCGTCCCCGACTCTGTGTCCGCTCCAACCGTCCCGTCGACCACAGCGTTGGCCACTCCGGCCACCGTCGAGCGACTGGTTGCCTTCGGGAACCAGGGCACGAACACGCTCGTCGTCCGCTGATACTCCCGATAGGCCTCACCCCGGCTGCGGACCGCCTGGGCTTCCGTCGCCGGAATGCCCGTCACCTTGAACAAGAACAAGAGCATCAGGGCCGGTGCGAACCACGTGAGCCACCCCCAGGGCGCGCCCACCGTCATGGCGACGTAGGTGCCCCAATGCAGCCACTCGAAGAAGTAGTTCGGGTGCCGCGAGTAGCGCCACAGACCGACCTGGCAGACGCGCCCCTTACTCGCCGGATCGGCCCGAAACCGAGCCAACTGCGCATCGGCCGTCGCCTCGCCCAGGACCGACGCCAGCCAGATCCCCACCCCGATCGAATCTCCGACCGACCAGCCCGGTCGCGCGAACATCGCCAGAAAAATTGGCCCGGCAAACAGCCACGCCAGCAGCGCCTGCACCTGATAGAAGACAAAGAAGAACGCTCCGGCGCGGTCACCCCAACCCCGCCGGAGCGCCTGATAGCGCCCGTCTTCTTCCCGATGCCCACGGACCCGCGTCCAATACAGAAACAGAGCCAGACGAAACGCCCAGCCCGCCCCCAAGAGGCCAATCACCGCGACCCGCGCATCGCCCACCTGACCCGAGGTGAACCAGTAAAAGAGCGCGAGCAGTCCGATGGAACTCGCCCAGCCGACATCGACAGGCGTGGCATCCCGCGTCACCTGCTGCCGCCACCAGAGGACGACAAACAGCAGCGACACCAGGCCCCCGCCCCACAACAATTGTTCCGACCCGCTCAACCGACACCCCCTCAATCACCGCTGCGACCACAACGGCGAACACTGTGGCAACCACCACCGTGATCACCGCAACGCCCCCGACCGACTGTCGGAGCCGCGCCGTGCGAGGCGATGCGATGCGATGCGATGGCGGATCAGTTGTCGCCATCCTTCCCGACCACGCTGCCGCGAGACCGCATCACCACCGCCGGACTCATGCCCCGCGCCGAAAACACCTTCGAGATAATCTCCTCGAGCACCGTCGGGTTTTCCTTGAGGAACGACCGGGCCTTCTCACGCCCCTGACCGAGCTTCACTTCCCCGAAGCTCAACCACGTTCCCGCCCGATCGAGCACCTTGTCTTCAATCGCCAGATCAATCACGTCCCCTTCCAGACTGATCCCCTCGTCCAACAGCATATCGAATTCCGCCTCGCGGAACGGCGGCGCCACCTTGTTCTTCACCACCTTCACCCGCATCCGGATCCCCGTCACCTGCTCGCCTTCCTTCAGTGTCGTGATCTTTCGCACATCGAGGCGGCACGAGCTGTAGAACTTCAGCGCCCGGCCGCCGGGCGTCGTTTCCGGGCTGCCGAACATCACCCCGATCTTTTCGCGAATCTGATTGATGAAGATCACGCAGGTCTTCGACCGGCTGATCGCCCCCGTCAGTTTCCGCATCGCCTGCGACATCATGCGGGCCTGCAGCCCAACATGCGTGTCGCCAATCTCGCCGTCGAGTTCCGCTTTCGGCACCAGGGCCGCGACCGAGTCGATCACGATCACGTCGACCGCGTTCGACTTGATCAACATCTCCGCAATTTGCAGCGCTTCTTCACCGTAAGAAGGCTGGCTCACCAGCAGATCCTCGAGATTGACCCCCAGCCGCTTGGCCCACGACGGGTCGAGCGCATGCTCGGCGTCGACAAACGCCGCCACCCCGCCCAATCGCTGGGCGTTGGCGATCACATGGAGAGCCAGAGTTGTCTTCCCGCTCGATTCCGGGCCGAACATCTCGATGATCCGGCCTCGTGGCAACCCCTGCCCCCCCAACCCGAGGTCGAGCGACAGCGACCCGGTCGGAATCCCGGCGATCTGCGTGGCCGCCTCGCCCGACAACTTCATGATCGAGCCTTTGCCGAACGTCTTCTCGATCTGCCCCAGGGCATTGTCGAGCAGCTTGCGGTCTTCCGCTTCCTGCTTTTCCAACTTATCGGCGGCGGTCTTGGCGGCTTTCGCGGACATGGAGAGCCTCTTTCGTGAATGGGGAGATGTGTTCTTACGAACATGTGTACGCATGAATCAGTGTACTGGTGTTATCGGAATCCGCAAGAGGGGACTTTCGCTTTTTGTCTATTTCTCTAACAGCATTTCCAGATACGACTTACGGATTGGATCGGAGAGTTCGAACCGCGCCGCAAGCGACCAGATAGCCCGCTCGGCCTCGCTCGTGGAGGCTGCGGACTCCGAATCGGCAACCAACTCCAGCTCGCAGAATGTCCCCACATCTTGAACGTGGTCGAGACAGACGTTCACCGTCCGATGCTCCCAGATGACGGACCAGTTTTCGCGCTGCTTGGCCACCACAAGTGTGGGACGAAAACCAAGCCGGGTGAGGATTTGCGCGAAGTCGTCGCCCGATTCGAGCCCCACCTCAATCTCTTCGCGAGTCTTCGCAACCGTCCCTTGCACGGGGCCCTTGTAGGTCACATGGGATGCCCC
Organism: Planctomycetaceae bacterium; assembly: GCA_027489895.1. Classification (GTDB taxonomy): domain Bacteria; phylum Planctomycetota; class Planctomycetia; order Planctomycetales; family Planctomycetaceae; genus JAIXZD01. The sequence continues at coordinate 5,662 of JAIXZD010000184.1, read as the reverse complement.
TCCGACCGAGCGGATGCGGACCGCTTCATCTGTGACGGCGAAGTCCCTGGCCGGGTGATTGAAGTACGCGTCGCGCTGAGATTCGATACCCAGACAGGTCGCAGACAACTCACCCAGAACCGCCCGGAAACTGGATTCGTCCGCCAGGCGGAATTTCAATTCGATCTCGAGCATCGGCCTCTCCCGCTGACAGTTCGGCCCCCTGGACGACAATCGAGATTGCGAACTTCACCGCTGCGTTACGCAGAGGTCGCCCATGGGGCGGAGAGGCGTTCGAGGTTTTCCCAGGTGTAGAGGCCGGTCGAGTGGCCGTCGGACCAGGAGATTTTCAGGGCGTAATTGCCCACAAACGCCATGCCCGTGGGAAGGATGTCAGCGGGAACGCTAGCGGGGTCGAGCAGGCGCTCCCCCGTGAACTCGCTGATGCACTCCGCGCAGGGGCATTCTTCACGCAGCGACTTGAACGGGACGCGGCAGAGTTGCCCCCCCGGCCAGACAATTTCGAGCACTCCATTTGATTTCAGCGCGCGAACGGCCTGAGGGGTGGTGGCCATGGAGTCTTTCCGAAGTGCAGTTCTGCGGGGGCTATGTGACACGTCGGGAAACTGAACTGGCTGCGGCGCCGTCGCCGGCCGAGGCATCGCTCCCCCGACGGGAAATCGTACCGGCGATTCAGGCGTGGGCGAAGTTTTCCAGCAGTTGCAGCCCCAGCCGCTGGCTTTTTTCCGGGTGAAACTGCGTGGCGAACAGGCGGCCCCGGCGGATCGACGAGACGAATGGCACCCCGTGGCGAGTCCGGGTGGCGACGACGGCTTCGTCCTTTGGCACGACGAAGTAACTGTGGACGAAGTACATGTGGGGGTCGGGCGGCAAACGATCGAGCAGCGGCGAAGGGTGGACCGTTTCGAGCGTGTTCCAGCCCATGTGCGGGACCTTTAGCGCCTGGCCGGTGGCGTCGGGTGGGAAGTCGGGGAATCGCTCGACTGTTCCGGAGAGGACGCCCAGCCCGGGCCATTCGCCATCTTCGTAGCTGACATCGAACAGCAGTTGCAGGCCCAGGCAGATGCCGAGGAACGGCTTTTCGGCCGCGATATGGTTCAGAATGGGTTCGACGAGCTGCTGCTGGCGGAGTTCGGCAATGGCGTCGCGAAAGGCGCCGACGCCTGGCAGGACGAGCCGGTCGCTGGTTGCGACGATGTGCGGATCGGACGTGACGCGGGCGGGAACCGCCATCCGCTCGAACGCCTTCTGGACGCTGCGGAGATTCCCCATTCCATAATCGATGATCGTCAGCACGGTGGAGTTCGGATGGAAGGAGGGCGGGAAGTGATGGGTGCGCCGACGACTGGCCGATGAACAGTCAGGCGAGCCGCACACAAGGACACCCGTCGACGAACAAGGCTCGCCAACGGTGAAATCGTTTTACCCGGTAGATGTCAGGTTACCAAGCAGAAGGGGCCGTCGAGATCTTCCTGGGGCAGGGTAAACCTGTAGAGCAGGGTGGTGGTTCCACCATACAAGCGGCGGTTGCACCAAGCATGGGGCGGTTGCACCAGGCGAATCGGCGGATCACGGCGCAGCCAACCGACCGGGAAATCCCGTGCGAAGCGTATGTCTTCCGTCAGAAAGACAGGAAACCGAACCCTGGCACTCTGCGACAGGACGGATGCCTTAGCAATCTTCGGCCAAATTCGGAATCGATGTTTGACAAGTAGTTTCCACCTCGCTACCTTCAAATTTGAAATCCATGAGAATGTTTCAACGTTTCGTCCGAATTTTCTCTTTCTCGGGCGCGTTGCGAACCATGTGTTTCTCCTGAAGCAGAATCGTTCGCTAGTAATTTGCCGCCTAGTCCGCTGCGTGTCTGCAAGACACTGTAGTTTGGTGACACCGACTGAGAAAAAGACGCAACGTCTTCCTCTCAAGGCGTGTTTCTGCGGTTGAGTTTCAAGGGATGGACTAATAACTCTGGCGCCCGTTCTGGGCCCCAGTCACCAAGCCAAGTTCGAATTCGAAACCGTCCAGACGCCGTGTTGTCCTGGCGATTGGCGGATTATTAACGCAGCGCCTGTAGCTCTCAATCGCCTGAGTGATTCAGGGCCGATGTTTTCAGGTCACGGCATGTCGTGGTGGGAAAACTACCTAGTGGCGATGTCTCGGGTGACAAACGAGTTTCCGCTGGTCGAATGTCCGGAGGTGTGGAGAGGAAGTGACCGGCCAGGAGCTGATCCTGCTGAATTGTTCACAACCTCGGAGTCTGAGATTGTCATTGTGCGTCGTTCTACATGGAGAGCTGCTTCCGTGCGCTGTGATCGTTGCTGTGGTGTGTTCGCTCTCGTTCTGAGTGCGCTGGTCTTCTCCGGCTGTGGTGGAGCGGTCGAGAAACCGGTTGAGAATGTGGTCCCGGTGAGCGGCAAGGTGACGTTCGACGGCAAGCCGCAGGCCGGTATTCAGGTGATTTTCACGCCGATTGGCAGCAATACGGAAAGCCGCGGGGGCAACGCCGTGACGGATGCGGGCGGGGCGTTCTCGCTGAAGAATTACATGGGCGCAGACGGCGTTCCAGCGGGCCAGTACTCGGTGACATTTTCCTGGATCGTCGGCCCCGATGGCAATCCTCCGAAACCGGGGCAACCGCCGATCCCCGGGGTGACTGCGGTCGAGCGGATTCCCGCAATGTGGAGCGACCGGACCAAAAAGGGCCGCCATAACTCGGTGACGATCCCCGAGGCCGGAAATACGTCGCTGGATTACAAAATTCCAGCGAAGTGACGTTGAGTTGGATGAAGGACGATTGTGGTTCTAACAGACGCTGCCGTTCTCGCTGCTCCTGTTTTCTTCCAAGACTGATGATCTAAAGACACGGACGTTCTGTCGTGTGTGCAATTCCGAGACGCGTTGTCTTGTTTCTGACTGACTCCTTGTTTCCTGTTTTCCGGAGGCCACGTCGATGTTGAACTATCTGAAGAAGAAACGACGAGCGTTTACGCTGATCGAACTGCTGGTGGTGATTGCGATCATCGCGATTCTGATTGCCCTGCTGCTGCCTGCGGTGCAGCAGGCACGGGAATCGGCCCGCCGGACGCAATGCCGGAACCACATGAAGCAGTTGGGCCTGGCGCTCCACAACTATCATGATGCCTTCAACGTGTTCCCGTTCGCGACATCGGGCGCGACTCGCCAGAACACGACCGGGCTGGTGATGCTGCTGCCGTACTTCGATCAAGCGCCGCTGTACAACTCAATTAACCACAGCTTGCCAATGGGTGCCTGGAACAACAACTCCGGGACGACGACGCCGCTGCCTCCCGCGCAGAACCTGGCCGCTTCGACCACAAAGCTGTCCGCGCTGCTTTGCCCCAGCGATAGTGGTCGACAGTTCCAGACGACAAGCTGGCCGAACTACGGCTGCACCGACACGGCGGGAGCGATCTCCTACAAGACGTCCTACGCGTTTAGTGTCGCCCAGAACCCAGGTCAGGGGTCGTTCCCCGCTGGTTTGTGGTCGGCGGAAGCACTGCGGAGCCGCCCGCTGTTCGGGATTGCGTCGAATTCGACGTTCCGGGACATCACAGACGGAACGAGCAACACGGTGGCGATGGCCGAGACAACGCTGGAAGTTTACAACGGGATTGGCCAGACGTGGTCGTGCGTGAACCATGTCAGCGGCGCCAGTGTGCTCTTCGCCCAACTGGGGACCTCCGGAAACAATCGCCTCAACGACTGGACCACTCCGGCCGCGTGGCTGTCTTGGGGTGCTTCGAATCAGAGCATTCCCGGAACGGCCATTAGCTGGAGCAGCCCGGCCAGTGTGCACACCGGTGGTCTCCATGTCCTGATGGCCGATGGCGCGGTGCGGTTCCTCAGCGAGAATCTGAGCACCGTGATCGTGAATCGCCTGGGGTACATCGCGGACGGTGAGACGCTGGGCGAGTTCTAACGGGATCGGTGGCTCGTTGTTGGATGACCGGTGGATTCTTGTTGGTAACCCGATGCGTGAGCGAGGGACCCAGCGTGGATTCGGGGGAAATCCAGACCTGTCGTGAGCGTGGGGTCCCTCGCTCACGCTTCGGGTTACCAAAAACTCATCGCCTCAGCGCGAGTTTTGTTGTGGAACGACTCCACTGGCAAAGCCAGTGGCACACGCTTGAGCTGGGTCACAATTGGTCTTCAACAGGCTGAACAGGGTTTGTTGACAGCGGCGGTCGCCACTGACGTTCAGCGACGTGATTCCTGGAGAGTCGCCGTGGAGCAATCTGCGGCGACTCTTTTCCATTTTCGGAATGCTCCGGGATCGCGTGTCTTGCGGGGTTTTGACTTCGTAGAGAGTCGAGAGCCGCTGGCATGCTTGCCCCGAAGCGGTGCAAGCATTGCACCCCGAATTCATCCCCTTGTCCCCCGAGTCCACACGGCGAAAGCCCTGCGCCGCCGGGCGAGCGTTCCGTGGCACACCTTGATATTCAACAGGCTCTTGTGAGCTTCCGGATGCCTTGATGAGCGAACTGGATCCTCCCCCGGACGCGCGGTCGCCTGAACTTCGCTCGCGGGGTCCCCGGTCACTGCGAGCGTGGCTTTTCGGGTCATCTTGGAGAGTGGCGGTTTGTGCTGTCGTCCTGGCAGGTGCCGCGGTCCCGCTGTATTGGCTGATCACGGACCAGATCGCGCTGACTTATCTGGACGCCGGGCAGGCTGCATTCGACCGCGACGAGTTTGTCGAGGCCGCGAAGCAGGCAGAGCGGGTGGTCGCCTTGCGCCCCGAATCGGAATCGGCCTGGAACCTGTTGGCTGACTCGTCGAGCCAAGCGGGGCAGATCGATCGCGCGCTGGAGGCGTTGTCGAGGTATGCGGAGCTACGGCCGGACATCGCGGGTGAACTGGGCCTGAAACTGGGCATTCGCTGGATGGACGAGAATCGGACGGCCCCCGCGATCAAGGCTCTCAAACTGACGGAGCAACTGAAGGTCAACGCCCTGGAAGCGATCAGTCTGCAGGAGCGGATTGCCGCAGTCACGGGACATCCGCGGGAAACAGTGCGGTGCATCATCGAACTGCTGAAGCGGGACGCCTTCAGCCGGGGAGACATGCTGATTGTCACGGCGATGTTGCCGGGCCTGGGGGATGTTGGTCGGCTGGACGCGATCATCAAGGCCGATCCGGCGAACAAGGCGCCGCTTCTGGCGCGGGCGCTGCAGGAAATCAGCCTGAATCATGTGGCCGAGGCCGAGCGACTGCTGCTGGAAATCATCGCGGCACACCCCGATGACCGCGAGGCGTTCTGCACGCTGGGCGAGCTGTATGCCGTCTCTTTGCCCGCGAAGTTTCTGGACTGGCACGCTCGAGTTCCGCAGCCGTGGTCGGACGATGCGCGCGTCTGGTCCGCACGGGGGAAATGGTTGTCGCAGGCCGGGGAGCAGGAGACGGCGATCCGGTGCCTGTATGAGGCGCTGACACGCGAACCCGAGCAGCTCGCCACGACGGCGCAACTGGGGCAACTACTCAAGGCACGCGGTGAGCTGCCACTGGGGACAGCGTTCTCCGAGCGAGCGGCCCGGCTGCAAGCGGTGGTGGATCTCAATCGACGACTGAACGAACCGCGTGCGAACGAGTACTACTGGCCCATGATCCGCGAATTGGAGGCGACGGGGCGATTGTGGGAGGCGTG
>JAIXZD010000287.1 GCA_027489895.1 Planctomycetaceae bacterium | reverse complement strand
GGGAGTAACGCCGCGGGGGTGCCGGGGGGCAGTAGTGCGCTCGCCGAGTTGTCACCGTCGCTGCCGCCGCAGGTGCAGTCGGTGCAGATGGCGCCTTACGTGCATGACGAGCATGACCACGAGGACGAGGGTGAGCCTGGGGAAAACGCGACGCTCACTTCGCTGCTGCTCGTGGTGCAGCCTGCGACGGGTTGGGTGGGGAGTTGGTCGGTTTCGAGTGACGTGGACGACGAGTTGCCGGTGGGACCCGTCAGTGTTGTTGCGGAAGAAACGGACGTCGAGGCCGGGCTGCTGGCGGATGCGGTGTTTGCGGAGTTGGGCTGGTTGTGGGATGGGGAGCGAGTTGGTTGAGCGAGCTAGAATCCGGGCGCTGACGCTTCCGGCTCTCGACTAATTTCGTCTTGAATTTCAGGAAGTACGCGGTCTTCGTTCGTGCCACGCCGCCCCATGGTCGGCATGCTTGCCCCGAAGCGGTGCAAGCATGGCACGCTCTTTGATTCCATCGCGTTTTACGGGCGGCGTGTGTCGAAGGGGAACGCTCACGCGTTCCGCTACGACTGCTGGGCGGCTTTTGTTAGGCAGCGGCGACGAGCGCGTCGAACAGGGCGCGGTAGTAGTGCATGACGCGGACGGGGTCGGCCGTGGGCGGGCTTTCCGAGCAGAGCGTTCCCTTGTAGCCGTGCTGCTTCAACAGGCGGAAGAATTCGCGGTAGGGGTAGGTTGTCTCGTACAGGTCGTGGATGTGGATCGTGCCGCCCAGATGGGGGGAGAGCAGGTCGAACGTCCGCTGGATCGAGCCATCGACCGTTTCGCCGGGATTCGAGTTCCAGCAAATTTTGACGGCCGGGTGATTCGTGGCGTCGAGAATCTTGCGCATGACGGCCGGCGACGACGTGCCTGGGCCGTGAACCTCGACGCGAATCTCCTGCTGGTGGGTGGCGGCGAACTCGCCACATTCGCGCAGCGCCTCGGCCATGCGGGCGATCGTGGTCGCCTCGGGCTCGCCTTTGACGAGGGCATTGGGGCGGACCTTGACGCCTGATCCCCCCAGGTCGGCCGAGAGTTCGACGAACTGACGGGTGAGGTCGATGTTCTGACGGACGATGCCGTGGTCGGGGTTGTGGTACTCGCAGGCGGAACCCGGCCCGAGAAACCGGACGGGACTGTCGGCGAACTGCTTGCGAACCTCGGCCCGCTGCGCGGGCGAGAGGGTGGGTTCCACGCCGTGCTTGTGCGTGGAACGGAGTTCGACCGCCTCAAAGCCGGTGGCGGCACAGTTTTTGAGGAGCGTGGGCAGGTCCCAATCGGCCCCCCACATGTAGGTCACCAATCCGAGCTTCATGGCTGCTCCTGCGGGGGCGTCTGATTGCGGGGCGATTGTTTGGCGTTTTGTGGCGGAGTGTCGGGTGGTGGTTGTTCGGGCGGTGGGCTGAGGGGAGATCGTCGCCCAGGGGAACTCTCACGAGTTCCGCTACCAGCTGGCGTTCTCCGGTGAGTTACTTTCCGGCGGTTTCCGTGAGACGCTTTTCAAAGTCTGCCACCGACATTCGGTCGGTGTTGGCTTTGCCGACGTGGCGGAACAGCTCTTTGCCGTCTTTTCCGAGAACGACCAGAGCCGGGTAACGGACGACTTGTCCGTGGAATTTGTATCCATCGGGAATGCCGTATTTCCCAGCGAGTTCCGCGTTGGGATCGCGGTAGATGGGCGGCAGGTCCTTCAGTTCGTCTTGACTGAGATGTGCGGTCCATTTCTTGATGTCTTCGGCCGAGTCGGGTTTGACGAACAAGGTGACGACTTCGGGGTGCGACTGGGACCATCGGGCGTAGGCGTGGGTGTGTCGCAGACAGACGGGGCACTCGGTCTTGAGCAGGAAGTGAATCGCGACGACTTTGCCGCGAGCGTCTTTCAGCGTAAACGTCTCATTGTGCGTGGGCGATTCGAGCGTGAAATCGTCGGGATTCGCCGCGACGGACGGTCCGGCCCAGAGGCCTGCCCAGAGCAGCCAGCCAAGTGCCAGACCTCCACACCCGAGGACGATAGACCGGATCGATGTTCGCATGATGAGTGTGGTCCCTGAACGATTGCTGATTCACACTTCGAGTCGCGGTGAGTGATTATGGTATCGCGATTCGGCGGGATCATCCCGTCGGTGGGGCACCTTGGTTTTGGGTGGATTGGTTTTTTCGGTGTGGGGTGATTGCGGGGGCTGCCGCGGGGGAACTCTCACGAGTTCCGCGACCGACGATGGGTGGTTGAGGGGTCACTGGGCGCTTGTGCCTCCGGCTCGCCGGGGTTGCGACGGGGCTGCTTTACTTCGCGGATCGAACCGGAGACGATGCGGTGTTCTGTGCCTTGGCGAGAATTCCTGGTGTCTGTCTGCTGTTTTTTCCGGAGATGAGTCCGTGGTCCGACGTGGTGTGCTGGTCGAAGTGCTGATTTGTCTGGTCGGACTGATGGCGACCGGGGTGCTCGTCAACGTGAGCGAGGCGCAACTGCGGCGACGGACGAACACCCCGCCCGGCCAGACCGTGCCAGGGCCGCAGGGGCCGACACCGGCCGAGCAGGCGGCGACAACGGAGATCGATGCCGAGCATCGGGCGGTCGACGAGGCGAACCAGCGCGGGGACTATCCCGAAGTGGTGAAGCTGGCGTCGATCCTGATCGCGAAGGATGCGAAGGATTACTTCGCGCTGCACTTGCGGGCGACGGCGAAAATTGAACTGGGTCGCCAAAGCCGGGATACGAAGTCGGTGCGGGAGGGCGTGGCGGATTCACGGGCGGCGCTGGCGATTGCGGGCAAGACCGCGCCGTGGCTGTTCGTGCCGTACCTCTATGGGATGACGTCGCTGGCGGAGCTGGAAGGGCGCCCCGAGCATGCGCAGGTCGGGATCCAGATTGTCACGCCGGTGCTGGCGCTGCCCAATCTGTCACCGGCCGATAAAGCGAATCTCTACTACCAGCGGGGACTGGCTTACTTTGCCAAGCGCGAGCTGGAACAGGCGCTCAAGGATTTCGAGGCGGCAACCAAAGAGGTGTCGAGCCATGTCGGGGCGCTGGTGAAATCGGGGGAGGCGCTGGCGGCGCTGGGACGCCCGGATGAGGCGCTGAAGGCGTATGATAAAGCCGTTGAGGCGGCTCCGAAGAATGTCGTCGTCCACAACGATCGCGGTGCGTTCCGAAGGTTCCGGGGTGATCTCGAGGGCGCGGTGGCGGACTTCTCGAAGTCGCTCGAACTCGACCCGAATTTTGCGATGGGGTATCTCAACCGGGGCATCACGCTGTTCGATCTCGGGGAGTATGAGGGGGCCGAGTCGGACTATGCCAAGGCGTTGGAAATGAAAGTGCAGCCGCCGCTGGTGCATCGTCTGCGTGGGAACTCTCGCGTGGCGCGAGGACAGTTGCCGGCGGGGATTGAAGACTTTTCCGCGGCGCTGGCGATTGTGCCCACGTATGCCGCGGCGTTCGAAGATCGCGGCACGGCCCGGTTCGCCGCGAAGGATTTTGCGGGAGCAGCGGCTGATTTCGCCGAATCGTTGAAGCATGACAAAACCCAGGCGCATGTCTATTTGTGGTTGTGGTTGGCCCAGAGCCGGGCGGGGGATGCCCAGGCGGCGACGGCGCTCGACCCGGTTCTGACGAACGCGATTGTTTCTCCCGAATGGGTCCACAAGCT